>NZ_CAHJXM010000003.1:600000-887681 GCF_903645295.1 Bacillus sp. Marseille-Q1617 | reverse complement strand
GTCATAAACATCCCCGTCACTCCCCTTCTTTTTTATAAAAATAAACCACTCCAACCGGGTCAGGGTTCCTGTCCCCGCGACCCGCCCCCGACCGAAACCGGGACAATGAACCTGTCCCCTCTTCCCGCTTCACTTCCCATTCCCACTAAACCGCCCGCACTCCTTCTTAAACCTCAACTTCACCGTCCCGACCGGCCCGTTCCGGTTCTTCGCCACCTTCACTTCCACAACATCCCCCGCGTCAGATGCACTGTTGTAATACTCATCCCGATATAAAAACAACACAATATCCGCATCCTGCTCGATATTCCCGGAGTCCCGAAGATCCGAAAGCCTCGGTCTCTTGTCTTCCCTTGATTCCACACCCCGCGACAGCTGGGACAGGAGGATGATCGGGATCCCGAATTCCTTCGCCATGCTTTTCAGCTGCTTTGTGATATGCCCGATCATCAGGTCGTGCCGGTCAAACCGCTCCTTCACGTTGATCAGCTGCAGGTAATCGATCACCACCAAAAACGGTTGAGTTGGATACTCCCGCTTAAGATTCAAAATCCGCTGCCTGATTTCCATTAGCGTGATCAATCCGTTTTCCGAGAGCTGCAGGTTCGCTTTGTAGACCGAGTTCAACGCTTCCTGCATCCGCGGCATTTCCTCCTTCGATAAGTATTTATACGGGTTATGCCATTTCATCATATTGATATCGGACAGATTCGAGAGCAGCCGCTGTATGATTTGCTTCGAGCTCATCTCGAGGGAAAAGACGAGCGGCACCCCCTCTTCCTTCGTGCACTCCCATGCGAGCTGAATAGCGAGCGCCGTCTTCCCCATCGACGGCCGTGCCGCAAGGATGATAAGTTCGCCTTCCTTCCAGCCCCCAGTCAGCCCGTTCAACGCAGGGAACCCGGTGTTCACCCCCGGCATCCCCCTCCGCTCCTCATAAAGAGATTCATAGAGTTCCATAAGGATACTCTCTTTCGTCTCCTCATCATGACTCTGTTCGCTATGCATCTCGATGAGCACCTTGTACAGATCCTGTGCAGATTCCGGGGTGTAATCATTTAAAAAATGGCTGGCCGAATTCCGGATCACACTCATGTCATAGTATTTCATCACGATCCTCTCGTAATAGCCGAGATTCGCAACCGACGGACAATGGGCCGCGAGCTCCAGAAGATAGGTGACGCCCCCTGCATTCTCGGTTTGATCCTGCAGCTCTTCCACAAGCGTCACCGGGTTGATCTCGACCTTCTTCTTCTGAAGCTCCTTCATCGCCGCGAATACGATCCGGTTCCTCGACTGGGTGAAGTGCTTCGTCTCGAGGCTGAGCTCGTGGATCCTGTCCTGCTCCAGCAGAACAGCCCCGAGGATCATACTCTCTGCTTCATGAAGCAGCCGTAAGACCGCTTCATCGCTCCCAAGGTTTCTTCGGTCCGCTCCGTCGACCATTGTGTTCAAGCCGTTCCACCCCCTCCTTCTCCCATTCCCCGAGCATGTCGAGCACCGTCGTTTCCGTCTCGGGACTCACATAAAGCTGGGAGACACCCGGGATATATTTGTGCTGTTTGATATGGTCGTCCAGCCGTCTTTTCACCTCTCGATAATCACATTCCCTAAGCAGTCCGAACCACAAATTCATCGTAGTTTCCGGCAGCTTCTTTGCCGGATATGCCAGATGCAGCAGATTCATAAGCTCCTTGAACTCACTCATCTTCATAATCGTTCAAACTCTCTTCCAGCCGGTCAAGCATGGCATCCAGCTCGGCCATCCTCTTTCCCGGCGACTCCCGTCTCTCCAAGGCTTTCAGCAAATACTTCGGACTATGAATCGTGGCGTTCGGCTCATACACCTTGATTTTCTCAAACTGCTCATCCATGAACGCCTTCAGCTCGTCCACCGACATCTCATGCAGGCTGATCTTCTCAAGCGCCATCTGATCGACCGGTGACAGCGAAAAGCTTCCTCCCCTCCTCACCAGGAAATGCTCCGTGATGAGCGCCAATCTATCTGCCATAGTATTCGTTAGGGTGGTGAGTGTTTTTTTCTTTTCGTTCTCTACGTTCTTTACATTCTTATTTCTGTTACCGTTTCTATCCCGATTGTCCCCCGTTGCTGATTCACATCGCGAGGGCAAAATGATGCCGGCATCCCCTTCGTGCCGGTTTGTATCGGTCATATCCTCTTCATTCAATGTAATATCCACAGTCTGCGGATCCCTTACAGGGTCCCTTGCCTCCCTCACCGTAAACAGATACCCGCTCCTGAACTTCTCTGCCGTAAACAGCCCTTCCTTCTCCAGCCGCTTGATCGACCGCTGAACCCTTGACGAACTAAACCTCTCCTTCTTCTTCCCGTTATAAAACATAAGCTTGTCCTGAAGCTCACCGATCGACTGCACATACTGCCCCTTCTTCAGCACCCGGTCACCCACCACGACACCATCCTTCACCACCGCATGATTCAAAATCCACAAATAAATCCGAACATCCTCCGGGTGACAGAACACCCTTGACTCCAAAATACTTCTCTCAAACTTCGTCCACCCAATCAATGCCATTCCAAATCACTCCTTTTTCTTATTCACCTTCTATATAGTGATAGAGTTGTGAAAAGGATACCCTTGATTGAAAAAATTTATATTTCTTTCCCAAATGATTTAATTCAAGATCAATTGATGTTACTTGGCTGCATTACATTGACTAAAATGGCCTTCTGCACAGTCATCCTGAACCCACAGCAAAAAGAGCAACCCCGGCCCCCTTTGCCAAGATTGCTCTTTATCCTTTAAGGATATTTTCATCAGGAATCGTCCCAATACCCCCTTCTACAATTATGCAAAAGGAAGCAAGAGAACCGTCCCCATGCTTCCAATAATCTTCAATCTAATATCTTCTACTTTATTTCTCGCTCCATCTTTATTTGTTTCATTATAAATATCATCAAATAATTGTCTAACTACAGATAAAAATATTATTGAAGTTGAGCTACGCTGCTGGCCATCAATTATGTACTTTCTCTTATCTTCATGGTCATCATGTATAACAATTTGTCCAAAGAAGTGACTTTCTCTTTCATTTTCTACCAAGTCAACTAGATCTAACCAAAAATCCTTTATTTGCTCGTCTTCTTCCCAAGAATATTCTCTCTGATAATCTGGGATAAAAAACTTATCACTAATTAAAAACTGTCCTACCGAATAAAAGTTGGATTTTTTTATGGTCACTATTGCACCTCTTTATTTATACAATCTGTGAATATCCAAGTTTACTATTTAAATATCAAAACATTTTTCAAGGGTATAGGTATAATATTACCAGATCAACTTACCTAAATCATCAGTGCTAAGAACTTAAAAGTATTTTGAATTATTTTATATGTTAAAATTAAAGATATAAAACTTATTATAAGAACCATATTAGTTTTATAACAAGACGATAAGGAACGAACGGTATGGAGAAGAACTCTTCAAGAAAGGGTAAGGCTCCTGAATCACCTTCACCAGCTCTCTTTAACTCCCCGAACGTCATGCCCCCTTCACACTCTCCTTATCAGCAGCGTCTTTGTTGTTCTCTAAGATCTCTTTTTTCTCTACTTTCTTAAACCTGTTTGCTGGTCCTTTCTATACATGATTCTCATCTTTTCTTCTACACCTTCATCCAACCACACGGCTCCAACCTCATAATTGAATGCTGAATTAGAAAATTTGAATACTCATCTCTCTTCTTCTCATTGTAAAACCACGAATCCTTTCGCAGCTTCCGGATCGAGCGGACATACTGCCTCTCTCCAAGCATCCGCCAACTTGAACCTCACATTGATACGTCACATTCAACAACCCACACATAGAAGCGAAGATCTTCGGGCTGATAAAACTTTTCCATATCCAACATTCCTTACTCCAACTTTCTACCTTGGGATGGGAATGAAATGTACACCCTTTGGATAAATTTATTTATAAAAAAACATTCGGATGGAGTCCAAATGTTTTTTAGGAGGGTAAAATTTATAAAGTAATGGTGTCTGAACACGTGGGCTTAAGTTTTTTAGGAATCAGGAACTATTTGAAAAAATAGCTTCAGTGGTAATGAACAGAGAAAAGAACCTTCATTTAATTAAGATTATAATTCTTAGTCAATATTAATTGTACATAATCAAAAGACATATCAATTTTAATGAGTTGATTTCACTTCCATATTTCGTATCTTCTCCATGTAGGATGGCATTTCTACTTAAATTGGAGTTCAAAGGCTCACCTGTAGTAAAACTACTATGAATATTTTCCTCTAAAAACTTATCAAAGACATTTGAAAGATCAATTCCACCTTTTTCATCGTGGAGTTTCTTTAAATATTTTCTTATATGAAAATTTGTAAGTTTTTTTTTCTGATGATTATGTGGAATCACATCCCTGACTATACCTTCAAACTGGGCTAATAGAATTGGGACAGATAATACATATTCTTTCCGAAGATGTGCATTGATAGTACTTTTTAAAATTTCTCTCCTCTTTTTTAACCATTCCTTCCCTTCCCAAGATAGTAGTATGAAATTGATCTTTTCTTCATCTATAAACCTAATCATAAAATCATTTATTTCATCATCTATATCAGGTGTTTCATTTTCCTCAACCTCAATAATTAAGCCTATTAAAGTTTCATCTCCCATTGTTAATACATTTATCCAGCCATTTTCAAGTAATGAAATTCTAGCTTTTAATAGAGTATCCTTTGTTTCCTCTGCATATTCCTTTATTGAATCCAGTAGCTCTTTTGGGAAGGAATCTCTAATTAATTCTGCTGCACTACTTAATCCGCTTTGAATAATATTAACTGTTTCCCTAATTTTCTCAAATTCGATAGGCTTATAAATATCTCGAATATTTTCCGCCAAGGAACTCATAGTTTCAGAAATCTTTTTTACAAAATCCTCAAATAGGATATCTACTGCATCATTAACATTTTGCAAAAAAGGATTTTCTTTACTAAGCTGTTGAAACTCTTTCAATAATTTCTCTTCTTTATTTAATAAGTCTTCAGCAATATAGATTAATTCACCTTTAGTTATTCTCCTATATTTATTATAAGAAATGAGTTCCCCGCTAGTTTCTCTTACTAATAAATAGGAAATCATTTTAAATCTTTCTTCTGCTACAGAAATATTTCTTATTTCATATCTCTTTTTTTGATAATTAGTAAAGACATTCACGGTTAGTCTAGGATTTATAGTGACTTTTTTATTATCTATGTTTACTGATAGCAAAAATCTTCCCCCTCTAAAAAATTCAAGCTAACTAATAATTAGTATTTAAATATAACCTCTTGAAAGGGATCAGCAGTGTGGGTTGAACTATGACAAGCATAGTAGTTCAGTAAGGTTGGTTATTGGGACACGTATAAAATAAGGTGAACTTTACAAAAAAACAGTGAAGGATGTAGCGAAGCCTTCAAGCTAACTTGCTTCTGTTTGACTTTTAGCAATAATTCTTCATCTACTTTCCGCTCATATCAACATGATTGATTGACTACTTACCTTCGCAGCAAGATCCGCAATCTTATGAGCAAGCCGCTCCACCATCCACTTCACAAACGCTTCTCTAACGTATCAGGGTAATCTTTTTTCGAGCATATAACCCCTTTAAGATAACCTTTTCCCATACTGGGGGTTAAACACCGATATATAACGCCTTTGACTTAAAACCTAGGTGTACAGCCTAAGGATAAGATGATTATCAACCACAAAAAACCCCTCTTTATATAATAGTTTCGCACCATTGTATGAGAGGGGTCTGTAGATGACAGAAGTGGGAGGGGGGACTTGGCCAAGGTGGATTGACGGCCAAATTCATTTTACATTGATTATTGGTTTTTTAAAGATAACTGATTAACGTAATTATACTTCTCCTTTCCTAAAAAACATTTCATTGCTAAAAATGTATTTACTTTATATGCCACAATATCTTCAAAGTCATTATTATTTTCAACATTAACTTTACCAACATATTTTATCGGATCAATTTCACCTGAAGGGAAAAGAAATATATTCTTTACCTTTTCTAACCTTTTTAACTCTTTTTTTAATTTTCCATTAGAAATCTTATATTTATTCGATTTAATGTTATTAAAAATTGTAGATGCATAGAATAACTGCTTTACAACATCAGGCCACCCTGGCAAATTTGTACCAATATCATAGTATTTTGCATCGAGTATATACATTTGTTTTTCTTTAAGTACCATAATATCCGGTCTTTGATTTTGCACAACTGCATTGCTTTCAATTTCCCAAGTAAGCTTTGGTATAATACTTTTAAGTTCTCTGTATTGATTATTAAAATTAATACTGCATATATACTCCCAAACATTTTGGAAAAAGGGTGTTATTAATGTTTCAAGCTTCTCATCACTATCCTGCTCTTCTATCCCTGATAAGAAATCAATCATCATTTTTATTACAATTATTTCTCTTTCTACAAAGGTGCTATTTAGTTCAGTTGTTAAGAAGTTGATCCAATAGCGAATGTCAGAATCTAATACAGTTTCATCTAAATTAGTCTGTTCCCACGTCATTCCAAGCAACCATCCGTACTTTTCAACACTTTTATAAACACAATATTTATGTAATAAATATAGTCGATTTTGACGATCAATGATTGATCTTCGTGAGATAGGTTCAGGATAAATAACAGAATGACCTGAGAAAATAGGCTGCATTTTATTTATTGTTGCAGACCAATCAATTTTTCCTGACTGAGATAAAGATTTTTCCTTAATCTCTTTCATTAGATAGCCATTATCTATGAAATCTTGGATAAGGAGATATGAAGTGTATATATTTTCATTTTGTTCTCCAGCTTTACCACCTAATAAATCCATTTCCTCTGCACTAATATTAGCCACTTCCCTATATTTTAATAAGACCTCAAATAGTAGTTGAATATGCTCCAAAATATTTCTTTCATGCTGAGGTAAATTATATGATTTAGGGAAGATAGTAATAAACTTATTTTTATAAATTAAAATACCAGTTGCAATAAATTTTATTTTATCCTTATTGAGCTTACAAATTCCTTTATTTATTAGCTGTATTATTAGCTCATCAGGGTACTCATCTTTTTGATAGTTAACATGCTCTATTATAGTAGTATATACTAGTCGCCGGTTCACTCGTTCATCCCACCATATATCTGCCTTATAATTCATCCTCATGCTCTTCCGCTAAATCTTCTTGTTGTTCAAAGGCGGTGTCTACTGACTCTTCTTGTGCTATTAACTCATATATATCATTTTTAATATTTATTACATCTATACCTGCCGCAAATCCCGATATTAATTCAGAATACGTTTTAATTCCTGAATCGAAAAATTTCTCCCTCCTCATTCTTAAAACATCATCCCATAGGTATATTAATAACTTTGATGCAAAACTTGTGCTATCTCCTATTTCTTCTGGACTAATAAAATATGGTCCAATTAAACGATCTTCATTAACTCCTAAATTCTTAAGTCTTCCATTTATTGCACTAAGGATAAGTCTCCACTTAAAAACTTCTCCCCCATAATTTATTAAACTATTTTCATGAACAAATCCATTCTCCTTAATAGACATGTACTTAAATTTCCAGCGTCTCTTGAATGCTGAATCAAGTACAAAAACTCCTTGATCTGCACTATTCATAGTAGCTACTATGTTCATATTTCTAGGTATGAATAACCCATTTTGAAAATAATGCCTAACATCATCTAAAGACATCAAGTAATTCCTAAGCTCATCACTCGGATTAATTTTATAGTGGCTACTTCCATCAGTCTTTCTATCAAGCAATTGAAATATATCTCCGAATACTGCTGGTGCATTAGCCCTATTTAATTCCTCTATTAGCAGGGTATATTTAACCTCTGATCTACGTACAGCATTTATTAATACATTAATAAATGGGCCAGGCCTGAATTGATAATCAATGGATGGCTCCCCAAATTCAAATTCCTCTCCACTTATACTGAATATATTATTTTCTGTTTGCTTATATAGTGGAGTAGGTTTATAACTTCCTACAAAGTCATAATAAGAATATTCTGAGTGAAAAACTACTCTCGTTAAATTAGAGAAATTATCTTCTAAGTACTTACTTTTCCCAGTCCCAGGTGCACCATATACGATTAAATTCTCCGCAGGAGAATCCATTTGGTTACTAGATTCCTGAATTTGTTCACGAAAATTGTGAGCATATTCTGTAAGCTGCCTGTCAGAAGCTAAAAAATATGCTATATCAGCTACATATGACTGACTGACATTAACTAATCCAAGTAAATTTAGTGTTGGTGAAACATAATAATCATTTCTGTTAATGGTTTTACTGCCAAACCACCAAGAATACTCCGTCAAAAATTTGCACATATAGATAGAATCATTTTGATTCTCAGAAAAATAATCTTCTATAGCTTCCTTTATTTCAGGTGCGTATTCTTCAATATCTTTATCTTTCAGGTTTTTCACTTTTTCTGAAAATTGTATACGGCTTATACCAGCTACCTCTGAATCAGCTATACTATCTAGCACATTTCTATATTTTATTAGTTCTGATACGAATTCTACTACAAATGTAGCAATATAGAACCACTGATTTGGACAGAATATTTTCTTATTAGAGCTAGAGGTAATTTCTGCAGAATAATCAAAAATTGTATAGTATATCTTTTCTCTTCCAAAACTTGTGAAAATCTTTCTTTAAAATCTCTGTTTAATTTAAATTCTTCATTAATAAAAGTATTCTGATAATGCTCCTTTGATGTAACCGCTAATTCATTTAAATTTCTCAGCACAAACGTTTCCCCCAATAAGATAATAAAACTTAGATTATTTCCATTATAAACCTTTTTCAAGTTCCTTTCAGCACGATATATTACTTTTTAAAAGAAATTCCTGCTGAAAATCTCTTCATCCTTTAATAAACGATTAATATTAGCTATAATTTAACAAAGTTAAAGCTACTATATTCTGAATTTAGTGTGGTGTCGTGATAGTTGGAACTTGCAGTGATTTACCTTAGACAAAATAAAACTGAGAGTATAGATGATTTATTGAATAGTGCTGATATTTACATTGCTAATTTAAAAGTTAAGTATAAAATTATTAATGTTATCGTGGACAATAATAATGATAGAAGTCAGTTAGACAACTTCCTTAATTCACCATTTATGAACTTTGACATTTTTGTTGTTGACCATAATATTGCAGACGAATTTGACCTGAAAATAATTAATGAATTATCCAGAATGGAAAATTTCCGAGTCGAATTTTTGATGCGTGATTATAGATATAAATAAATCAAAAAATCATACTGTCTTCCAAATAATTCTAGTTTTGTTCTTATCGATATTGTAAAGTTAGAATGAAGCTCTATATTTTTATAGATTTGGAGGATTATTATGATGCTTGATTTTAATGATGCAGAGCAACTTAAAAATTTTTTAAAACGTGATAAACATAAACTTTTAGAAGGTTTAGTTGTTGAAGATTTATTTATGAGGGATGTTATATTAACACAAAGGTGGGAAACTTGGATAAGTACAGGGTGGTGGGCAATTAATAATACAATGAAAAGTTCAGATTATATTCTTTTTCATGTAACAGATACGCCTCCCTCTGCTAATGATATAAATATTTACAAAACATTATTTATTAAACAGATAGTTGTCTATCATGTAATACTGTATAACAATAGTCTATATTTCTTAGAGATCAATGAGAATATCCTACGTCAGCCTATTAATAATAAAGATTATATACATGAATCTGCTTTTCTATCAAAAAACCAGTTAATACCCAAAAATAGTGTTCACATAGCTCAAGCTGAGACTAGAGATCCCTTCTCTCAGTATAGAGCCATAGCCTATTTTGAAAGACATGACATATTAAAAGAAGTTGCTCTTCAAAGATATTTTGCAAATTATTTTTTAACTGTACACTTTGAAGGCTCCATTATCAACATAGATAGCCTTATGAACTTTTCAGATGGTTTAGTAGCATTCGAAATAAAGTACAAGTACCCAGATAGAAAAGGGGAATATGGCATTAATAAAGGGCAATCAAACCTATTTCAATGGTTAATTAAATTTGAGATTAATATTCATCACTATATTGCTCAAAACCCAAGCCACAACAAAGAAATTGGTATATTTGAACTCCTTACCTCACAAAAGCTCAAATCAAATTTCCACTGGGAAAATATACGTTTAGATAAGGACGAACTAAATGGTACAGTATCAATAGCACCACAAGAAACTAGTATTGATGGGAATAAATTTGTTAAATTCAGGTCCATTGAAGCAAAAAAATTTAAGTCAACAATTTTTCCTGTTGCTAATGAGGTGGATACCTCTTGGATACCCCTAAAAAAATGTCCAAAATGTAATCATGATAAAATAGTAAAAAAAGGTAAATACGGGTATTTCATGGGTTGTTCTAATTACCGTGAATGCAATAACTCTTAGAATACGGTTTCAGAATGGCATTTCCTTCATGAAATAAAAAACCAGAATATATACGCAGTTATATAATCCTAATAAATATAAATACTTAGCATTATTACTAAATAAAGGAGAATCAAGTTTATGCTGATTCTCCTTTAACTATTATAGTGTAACTGGCTCTATTTCGGAAATAGTAGAATATTGAAATCCTACACTTTTTTCAATTGCTTCTATCATATTTTTAGCTATTGCTTCAACTACCGGTACTGATACAGAATTTCCAAACTGGCGGTATGCTTGCGTATCAGAAACAGGTATTACAAAGTCTTTAGGAAACCCTTGTAAACGGGCACATTCTCTAGGTGTTAATTTTCTTGGATTTTTATTAGGCCCTTGATCAATTAATATTTCACTTCCATCTTTATAATATCGAGCACTTATTGTATTTGTATATTTGCTTTCAGTATTAAATAAGGAAAAACCAAACCCATTTCCTTTCTTTTTATGTTCTTCTTTTCGTCTAAGATGTCCTTGATATAGTCTATCCGAAATAGTATATTTTTCATCTACTTCATCCTCAAGAATATCCCCGACCCTAGTAGGTTCATAAGTAGGTTCTGGAAACGAAAAAGGTATAGTCTTCCCGCCTAAGGGGTTATAGAAACCAACAATATAAACACGTTCTCTATTCTGAGGCACTCCAAAGTCAGCAGCTCTTAGAACTTCTACTTCAACCGTGTAGTCTAAATCTTCTCTTAATACTCTGAGTATAGTTTCAAGGGTTTTCCCTTTATTATGTCCCCTCAATTGTTTTACATTTTCTAATAAAAATGCTTGGGGTTTTCGTTCTTTTAGAATACGAGCAATATCAAAGAAGAGTGTGCCTCTTGTATCTTCGAATCCTTTTTTCAAACCGGCTTGAGAAAAAGGCTGGCAAGGGAATCCCCCAAGGAGAATATTGTGTTCAGGAATCTGACTTATCGGAACCTGAGTAATATCCCCTGTGGGTTCTTCTCCATAGTTCATTTTATACGTTTTAGCAGCAAACTTGTCCCATTCAGAAGCAAAAACAGAAAGTCCTCCATGTTTTTGAAATGCCAGTCTAATACCCCCGATACCAGCAAAGAGATCAATCATTGTAAAACGGGGATTTTCCGGAGAAGAGAAAGGTGGTTGTTCTGGAAAACCCATAATGATTTTGTATTCAAGTGGCGATGGAACTGATTCACCATTCTCCCATCTTCTTAAAGTTCTGTCTCCATTTCTTCCTAATCCCAAAGCATCTGAAAATTCTTTTTGAGTAAGGCCAAGTCTCTCTCTTTTTTCCTTAATATATTGTATGTTCATTTTGTGTCTCCTTTAGGTCAATTTGTCCTGTATATGACACAAATTATACCGAACATACATTCACCTTGTCTACATATTTGAGAAAAATATATTTAATAATATTTTTTATAACAAATAGCTAAGATTGAAGGTGGGAATAAAGGTCCTTGCAAAATTCCAATCTATTTTTTCTTTTCGACAATAGTGTCTAAATAATCTGTAAAAAAACCTATACTTTGGGCATCTGATACCCCTACAATCAATGACCTATCTAAAAATCTATTAAACTCTTCACATGACGTTTCTGGAAGATAAGTACAGTTATGACAAGCTGCTATATTTAACGAATGAATCCCTTGACCTGATGTAACTCCTATTTCTGTGCAAACAGGGTCTGATGAACACCATCTAGCTTTGTCAATAGATCTTTGTAGAATCTCAAATAAAGTATCCTTTTCTCCAAGCCTAACTAGGCCACCCATAGTTCCTTCAGAGTCACCTGAAGCAGTATATATCAAAAAACCGTTCATCTCTTTTCCGTTTTCTTTTGAAATATACAATCGTTCTCGTAAAGCTGAAGTGCTGTATCCACATTCAAATATCATCTCAGATATTAACAAATGAGCTAACGTGTGCAACATTACATACCTAGGACTAAGCTCTTTATCCCTCACTATACCCGCTGCTTGCACCTCTTTATACCTAGACTGTAGTAAACTAAAATGTTCTTTTACCAATCTACTATTTTCCCATTTAGTTAAAGCTACATCATTGAATTCAATAAATATACCTTCTCCGTAAACTGTATAACCTGGCAACCAATTATTTTCTGGATTACTAGGATTCCTAAAAAGTACTTCTTTACCTTTATTTATTTTTTCCCTATTTATAGATTGATCACTATTAAGCCTTTCAAAGCCAAACAATACCCTAGTATCCCGTAATTTAGGTACAAGATGAATTTTAGATATCCCTAGTTTTTTATACTCCACTAGGGATTTCAATTTTTCATTATACTCTGAAACAACTTTTAGATGCTTATTATCTATGGTTTCAATTAGAGAACAGAATTCCTGATATCTAAGCTTTCTCTCAATATCTTCCAATTCATCATCTTCTATTACCCCACTTTCCGCTTCAATTAAAGTAAGTGCCTTAGTAATAGTTTGATTGTTTGCTGTTTGGAGATCGACACTAAACTTATTTAATAGATAAGTTGCAATCTTTTCTTTTTCATCAATAACAGTTTTTAATGTCTCAATTTCATGAGCAATAGGTTCCTGCTTTAAAAATTCAATTACTTCTTTTAGTTCACTTGAGTAATCTCCAGGTAAATAAAGAGCGCTAATAACGTCAGGGTAATAAACGTTATTCGAGTTTCTTAATAACACAAAAGGTTGTTCAAAACATTCTTCATGTGCAGTTTCATTAGTACCATACCAATGTTTTCTACCGGTACATAGAAAAGTTTTTCCTTCTTGTACTAGTGTTACAAGAGGAGAATTATTTCCATTGTCCAATCTAGAGGTAATCCCTTTTAATGACCTCTTATATTTATCTCCACAAACAGTACATTCAACACGCATACTTGTAAGTGTTGCCCCTCCTGTTGATACAAGTTTTAAAGGTCCTTTACATTTAGTGGATATATTTCTATGAACCCACTCATTCCAAGGAAAATCATCAATATGCCCATGCTTACAAACTGTCACAAAAGGTACTTGAACTAAGTAACCATTATTACAATGTTTGCACTTTTTCTTACTAATATCAGCGAGATGAAGCTTCTCCATTTTCCTACAACGGTTACAATAAAACCATGTTGGAAAGAGTATCATAGGAATTTTAAGATCTACATTTTTAAGGCTGCCACCATTTTTACCAAATGTTGATCTATAATCGGGAGGAAGACGGAATTCCTTAACTCCTAAGATATTCTCAAGTCTCGACTCATTAAATCTATAATCAGCTAAATCTACATTATTTCCTTTAAACCACTGATCAAGTACACCTGTCATCATATTAATACCCTCATTGTTCGTTGATATAGCACCTACACCAAAAGGTGATATTAACTCAGCTCTTCTTAAAGGGATACTGGTTTCTTTTTTATTTTTCATACATGAATTCCCTCCAACTCTTTCACAAGATAAGAGTTTGTGACTTCACCTTGACATGAAGCATCAACATTTCTCATTGACATAGGAACTGGTAGTGCGGTACTTTTGTATCTTTCCTGGATATAACTTCCTGACTGATACATTAAAAAATATCCTCCATCACTTTTCTCTTCCCAACTTGTTGCACCTAAATTCAGAATATGGTTTACGTATAAATCAAAGTTTTTAACTACCACTGGGGTTTGCTTAGGATCAATCAACTTTACACGATTTAATAGTAAAGTTTTAAAACTATTTAACGAGTTTATATGCTCCCGTACATACTCTGGTGACTCTGCTACTTTTCCATCATGTAACTGTCTTAGATATCCGATAATTAACCCATATAAAGATCTATTAATACATGGATCAGAATAAGGAGTTACACTTGTTGGCTCAACTTTTGAATACAGTCGTTCATGATACTCTCTAAAATGCTCAAAGTGGGATTTATCTCTAGAGATTCCCGTTTTATATAAAGTAACTACAAGACCCGGACGCTCTTTCCAATTCCGGCCAACCCTACCAGTAACTTGAATATACTGTGCTGTATTCTTAGGTTGACCCACTACAGTCATCAATGAAAGCCGATCTATATCTACCCCTACCTCTATTATGTTGGATGCTAGACATACATCTATAGAATTCTTGTTATCTTTTAATTTATGAATTACGTCTGAAACTTCTCCACTATCTAAGCGCGAAGTAAGTTCAAGGAAATTATTTAGCCATCGTGTCTGGTCTCTATCTGTAATATTGTGTTTTTTTCGTACCTGATTAAGATAACTAGGTATATCTGTTTGTAATAATGTGAGCGCTCCACCTAATTCTCTTAAACTATTAAAGAAACTTAATAATGTCCAAAAAGGGTCTCTATTGTCTTCATGGAAATTCATAACAGATTGCAGTAATATAGAATAAATTTTCACCTGTAACATCTGCATTCCAATTACTGGAGAATAAACCCCCACATACTTTCTTCCTTTAGCCGGAAGATTATTTTCGTCAACAGCTACTTTCGCAAAAAAGGAATCATCATGGGAAAGCCCCGGACTTGGGAAAAGTTTAGCTTTATTTTTATCTCTTCCATATAGAGCCATTATTTGTTCTTCATAGCGACGTATTGTTGCGGTTGAACATATTATTTTGGGTTTAATTGGATTTTCTGTTCTTCGATCCGTTGATAATTCTTCTATTAATATTTCATACATCCCCGTCATTGACCCTAACGGACCTGATATAAGATGAAGTTCATCCTGAATTATTAAATTAGGAGGTGAGTATTGCCTTATTCCATTCATATCGATCCCAAACAATGCACGTGCTTCTGGTTTCCACGATAACATAGCAAATTTGTCTATTGTCCCAATAATAAACGTAGGCTGGTTTTCATAAATAGATTCGTCTACAATATATACATCAATTTTTTTATGAAATGGGCATTTCTCATCTGGACAATTAATTGTTAATTCTTTATTTTTCCGGCTATAGTCATAGCCGAGAATTCGTTCTTCCTTTTTCTTTGTTTTTTTTCGTCTGGATGCTATTCCTGTTGTGACAACCTCATCATTAACTGTATATTTCCCCAACTTGGCCCCGCACCACGGACAAGACTTTACTATGAAAGACTTACGGTCATTTCCTTCTTTCCATTGTTTTAGTTGTTCTTTTGCACCATAAGAACCTGCATTTTGATTAGGTGTTACTTTCGAACCTAACCAGATTCCTATTGAGAAAGGAGTTTCCCCAATGTCCTCAGAGAATTTTTTGCGCAACATTTCCATTGCACAAATTAATCTAGAAGAACGTTGAAATTGGTCAGTTGTTAACAAACGAAGTGTATATCTCATGATAATATCTGTTCCAGTGTCATTATTATCTTTGAGTCTTTTTAAGAACATTGAGAAAGCTGCTACACCTAAATAAGCCTCCGTTTTCCCACCACCTGTAGGAAACCAAATTAAGTCAACAACCTCTCTATCTATCGAGTTTCCTTCAGCTACCGAAGGAATAGACATTAGAAAAAATGCAATCTGAAAAGCTCTCCAGCTCCCCCTATTTCTCCCCAAAATGTCATTATATTTAGGAATTTCTCTGAATTCTATTTCTTGATCATAAAAGATATTATTATCCTTAACTTCACCATCTCTAATATTGGTTCCGACAACTTGTTGTATCGCCATTGCATAGTTGGCTAATTTAAAGGCCTTCCTTACCTTCTGGTCTTTTTTTAGAAGTTCAATTCCGCTTTTCATTCGTTGAGCAGATTCTCTACACTTATCTAAATGATTTTTTGGAGTATTTCCATATTCCGCTTGTAATGATGCAACTTCTTTTTCCTTTATATCAATCCATTTTTCATATGTTTCTACGAGATTACTTAATATCTCCTCAATCGTATCAGAGTTTGGAACGAGTTCAGCTAAATCTAACATTGAAATGGAATACGTATTCCCATATTCATCAGTAATATCAGGAGTCATACTTATAGCTTCATATTCAGGTAAAAATGTAGATGAAATCCTTTCAATATATCTACGTTCCTTATCTTGAAACCAATTTGCCGAACAGCCATGTCCTAACGCAAAAGTTTGTGCTTCTCGATAAAGTAATTTATTAGAATTTTCCTCTTCATCCAATTCTGTACTAGTTGTAGTTGATGGGTAAGGACAAAACTGATTTTGAATATATTCAGATAAGGTTATCGATATTTCACTCTGAAATAAACAACATTCTTCTAGTAACTTGTCAGATGTGACAGGAGTTCGGTTAGTTAGACTAATGGTTATTAAAAACTTATTATCCCCATAGTTTCGTGAAAAAAGTAATAATTGTAAAGTTAGTCCATTCACATTAATGTTTTTAGTATGGGTAGATTTCTCTGTTAGATCTTTTTTAGAATATTGGATGGGATCTATATTAATTGCTTCACGAGTCCACCATTTATTTAATTTCTTCCCATCTGCTAAACTTACAGGAAAGTTCTTATAACTTCCCCCATTTATCTCGATATTCATTTTAGAGTTTTCTTTCTCAAGTCGCACATAATAACTTAGGGCTAAACTCGCGGGTGAAAAGTCATTTTTTTGTGGCATTAAATCGACATTTTCTTCTTCATCTACCTCTTTGTTATTAAAGTTAAATGAACTACTTCTTTCTATTAGTGTTTCAATATTTTTTATTCCATCTTTCGTAATAAATTTTTCTTCACCTTCAACATTACTTTCAGTTAAATCTTTCTCTTGAGTTAATACTTCATCACTTGCAGTCTCAAATGGGAATAAAACTCCAGCTGAATATTGTAATAAAGGAGGATTAACCTGAAGAATCTCTTCTAATGTCTGAGAATTATAATATTTATTATAAGTTTCTTCCTTATTTGAAAATACGACATTTTGGGTTACTTTTAATGGGGACATTTTGTCCTTATTCACTTTAACCGGGCCAATCAATTCTTGTTTTATTTTATCAATAAGTTCATCTCTATTCTCAATATTAATTTCAAGTCCCATATAGTCGTCCCCTTTTCATAAATATTTAATAATTTTCTTCTCTTGGCTTAACGGAACAGAAAAAATCTCATTCTTAAATTCTAGTATCCTCTCAATAGTAAAAGAAGCCCCTTTATACTCAGGTAATTCAACAATTTGAGAACCTGTTTCATAAAGTTGAGATAAATCTACTTCTTTTATTTTTCTTCTTAATTCATTACTAATCATTCTTCCAGCTTGAATATGGAACGCTGCAAGCTTTCGTGATGCCTCATAATACTTAGTGGCAGTTTTTTCATTTCCCTTTGTAAGTATTAATAAAAAGTTCGCATATTCTTTATTATTCTTTAGTTTAAATGACTCATCTTTTAATAAATGGTTAATTTTCAATTCATTAATGGATTCTAATCCCTTTTTCTTTAGTATACGGCATAGTTTTTCAGTTCCGTGCTTTTTAACTAGTTTTTTTAAATACTTCTTCAACTTTTTCTGTAAGTATCGGTATTCAGAAATATTTTCATCAGCAAAAAGTTCATCTGCCATTGTTTTAATTAAAGTGCTTTCACTTTGATTTCGAATCAATAAGTAATCCTCGGTTGTTATAGAGCCTAGTTTTCTCTTCTCAATTCTTCGGCCTTTAGTGAGTATTTCATGTTTTCTTTCTTTTTTTGCTAAGAGAATAATACGTCCCTGTGTTAATTCTACTGGTACAATTTCAATAAGCTCTGTTTTTTCATGCTTGTCTATTTTCGAAATTATATCTTGAAACACCCATGAACTTACTTTTGGTTCTTCTATATTAGCGGGTGGAATTGTGTTAATTAGTTCTTCGGAATTTCCCGTTAAGTCTAAGTCATTTTCATCATCAGTATTTTTTATTTCATTACTTGCTATTGTTAACCCTTTATACATGGTAGAATAATAACTTGCTTGATTTAGATGTGAAAACATATTATTATTTTCAAATTTATTATCGTAAATACTATATGACAGATAGTAACTCACCATAGCTCGTGGAACACTGTTAAATGAGTAATCAAAATATTTTTCATTTCCAATAAAAATAACAAAATCAAAGGACAGGTTTGTTCTTTTAAAAGCTTTCTCTGAATAAAATTCAATAGTTTGTACGCCAGTTTGTTTCTTTACAAATTCTTTTTGGCTTTCTTCTATTTCTCTTTTAGTTACTACTGCATGTATTTGAGAACTATGATTAATTACATTTGTTTTTAGATAATCCAATATTGGATTGCTTTTAATAGAAACAATCTTTAAAAGTAAATCAAATAATTGATTATATTCTTCTTGATCATTATAAATTGAATTAATTGTGTATAAGACATTCCTTAATTCCGTTAACTCTTCTTCATCTATTATTTCACAGTAAGGTTTTAAGGATGTGGATATCTCATATAAAGCAAATCGTAGTGGCATCAAAAACCTACCAAATAACTCATCATTATATTCTTCACTATAAAATTTTTCCCTAGAAATTTTATAAATTTTATTTAAAAGAGAGTTGTTAACTTTTATGTAGTTAATTTTATAGGAGCTTGAAAGTTGATAAATTTTATTTAATCCTTTATCATTGCTCATCTTTTTCCCTCCAACACAGAATCTCTATATTTGAAGGCATATTAATCGAAGTCACTTTTTGCAAAAAATTTTCATCGCCATTTATATCACCTATTAAAAGTGAATCTTCTATTTTTTCTAACGCATCCAAAGATGTATCTAATGGTGAATCTCTTGTCAAAATAACAACTTTAGGGTTATTCTTTATATCTTCGTAATACCTTAAAAACGAATTAGCACCCTCTACAACAACTGGAATTCCTCCCTCTAATGTGTATACATCCGCTTCATCTCCATTGCTCGAATATAATTCAGAAATAAAAGAATATTGTCTTCCTCCAAATTTCTTTATCCTCAAAAAATCTTGTACTGTGAATCCATCGTCTATTTCTATTATCGTGTCTTCTCGAATGCTATTTTCATTTCCAATTAATAAAAAGTAAGGACTCCCAGGATTAAATAACTGCCTTAGCGAATCGTCTGCATATTTTTCATAAATTTTTTCAATTCCCTTGTCAGTACTAAGAGTTCTTTGACGTTTATATTTATTTTGTTCTGGGGCAATTCGAATATTTTTCCATGTCTCTTTTTTTGACAATGTAGTCTTCACGCCTTTATTAATACCTATTCCTTTTAGAGTTGGGTGTCCTAAGTCAGAAACACCTTCATAAATATAACTTTTTTCTTCTGAATTTGTATTTGGTGAGTAGAAAACTAGCGTCCCCGGTTTAATGTTACTTATCCACTCAGATAAGTTTTCATTTCCTAAACGCTGGGAAGTATACACTGCGTGTGCTGTTCCGATTGCTAATCCTAGAGAAATATTTTTATTAAAGGGAACATTTAAAGCAATGTTTAGCCTTCCTTGCTCGTTTAAATTTTCTTTATAAAATTGATAACCCAGTTCACAAAAGAAGAGAAACCAATCTTCTTTTATTACTTTTAAAAAATCAGGTAAATTTTTGCTCATATTAACATCAGTCCTTTAATAATCTAAATATGATTAAAATTGGTATATACTTTTATTTTACACTATAGTTAATATGAAACAATTGATTTTAATTGATAGTAAGCTGAATTAATATTAGATAGTAAAGCACTTTATTTTTAGGTATAATTAACATAAATGGAATAATTAAACAAAGTGGACTTTTTCTTGGATACAATTACATTTAAAGAACTACTCGTACCGAAAGAACGCAAAAAGTTTTTACCTTCATCTCTAAAAAAGTTTTATTAGTCATTTTCCCCTCTCTTATACTCAGAAAAGAGGTGAATGAAATTAAAGAGCTGAACTTAATTTTATTTCATAATAAGAAAGAATTTAATTTTATGATTGTGGGTTTCAATGATAAAAAGGCATATGGGGAAATCTATGTAACAGAGAATGATAAAAAGACTTATGTTTTTAGGGGATCTGATATAAAGCAAGTAATTAAATTGGCAAAGAAAGAAAGCTGCAGGTTACGGGATACGTAAACGCAGCTTTTTTAATCATGATTGTTTATAAAAATACTTTAATGTATATCTAAATTTAATTCAATCTACTACATTGCAAAACCAGACGAATACCAAAGGTATTTTATTCTTCTATTATTTTTGTACTATGTTTGTATTTACACTTTTAGAGGAATACTTGAAAGAAAATATAAATATATAGGAGTGAACGACTTATGGTTGATAATATGACTCCCGCACAAAGAAGAAAGAATATGAAAGCGATTAGATCAGTATCGAAATTAGAACAAGTAGTTTCATCAGCACTTTGGAATAAAGGATATCGATTCCGGAGAAACACACCAAATCTTTTTGGAAAACCTGATATTTCAATAAAGAAATATCAGGTCGTAATATTTATTGACTCTTGCTTTTGGCATTCTTGTCCTCTCCATGGTAATATGCCTAAAACAAATCATAAATTTTGGGAAGAAAAATTACTAAGAAACAGAATGAGGGATGAAGAAGTCTCTACTTATTACATCAATGCAGGATGGAATATATTAAGGATTTGGGAACACGAAGTTAAAGAAGACTTTGATATGGTAATAAACAAGATAATTAAATTTATTGAAGATGCAAAGAATAATTTAAAATAATTCGGAACCTTCATTTACATCATTGGTGCTACTACTACTTTTAGCCTTACACCTTCTATATTCCATACTGCGGTCCTTTAAAAACTTCCCTAACATGCCAATCTAAAAATAAATGATCCGGATAATAATAAGACTGAATCGGCTCCCGAATCAACTGCCCATTAAACCGCATCAGCCACTCTTCAAATCCATGTGTCCCATGTGCATCCTGTGACACAACCATCTTTCGCTCCTTTGTTAAAGTGAACACTCCCCTGTCAAATAATTTATGATGCAACGAACATAAAGCGATTCCGTTTTCTTCTGTATCCGGCCCGCCGGCTTGATGCCACTTGATATGAGCTGCTTCAACTCCAACGAGTGTGTGTGAGAGTCTAACATTGAAACCACAAACCGCACAACTGTACCCGTAAGCCCTTAAGATCTTCTCTCTGAACTTTGGATCTCTTTTCTTTTTTGTATAAATGGTAAAATCCAGTCCAACCGCATCCAGGATGTCCTGGTGGATTGTTTCAGGAAAATGACTATCCAATATAATATGGGCAATCTCCTGCACGAGCCTGGGCTCATTTTTTAGAAGTTGATAAACTTCCGGGGTGAATCCCCCTGCAACTTCATCGGCAAGTAACTGACGATTACTAGGACTCTTTGCATTCGCCTCTTTATGCAGAAGCCATATACCGTCTCTCCTCAAACGTACAAAAGGTTCTTCAGGGTGATAGGACTTCCTGAGCGGACCGAATTCCCTCAGCAGCTCCGTTAGCTTTTCCCTTGTAACTTCATAACTTATGAATCTAGGTTTGTCCGCTTGAAGCTGTCCCAATGCAAATAAAATCAGCAACGGTTTATGAGGGGCTCTCTGGTCCCCTTTTTTCCATATGGACAGGTTGTTGATTCTATCTTTTAATTCAAAGCTGTTCATTGTTTTCCACCACGCATAAAGATTTTTTAATTAACATTCACTTGAATCAATCCTCTACCTCAATCAAAACACCTTCTCCTGAAATGCCCCACGCTTCTCAGACTTATCTTTTCGCAAAGCTTCCACTTCTTCTATAGAAAATCCATGCTGCTTAACCAATGCCAGGATAACCTCTAACAGATCAGCAAGCTCTTCTACTGCTTCTCCATCCGTTTCAGCTGCACAATACTCGTCCAGTTCCTCATAAGCTTTAACTTTTAAATACTTTATGTAGTCTTCATTGTTCAGGAGCTTCGTCGAAAACTCCTTACCTTTACTTTGAATGATTTGTAGGATTTTATCCCTGACTAACTTGTTTTAGGTCGACATGTTGGTGGCCTCCTATTGATTGTATTATCTATATTTAAAAATTGTATTAGAGATGGTTAACAAGCAAGAAAAGCCACTTTGAAAGTGGCCCTCTCCCCTATTGTATGCACAGTTCAGAGTGCTTCTGCTATAAAGTCATTTATTCTTTTCATTCGATTTATCTCCCTTAAAACACCTTTCATTTCCCTGCTTCTCTTAAAGACACCCTCTATTAGCATAGCCGTTCTGTAACAGCTCTCCACATCCAAATTTTCCTCATCGGTATGTTCATTAAAGTAACCTGCAGATAAATTCACACTTTCTATACCATGCATTGCCCATACCCATGTATCGCTGCTGCCTCCTGAAGTTGCCTTCCAATTGTTAAAGCCCTCACTTATTGCTACTTCTTCAAAGAAAGCACCATAGCGTTGATCGCAGAAAGGTACATATCCACCACAAGAAGTAACGATATCTCCGGTTCCACGGCGATCAACCACAATGGCTGCATCGGTATTCCAAAGAAAGTAATCATCAACCTCATTTGCTCCTACCAGTCCGCATTCCTCTTCCACTGTGAAGATAAATTTCACCTTCCCATTGAAGGTTGAAGATAGATGAAGGGATTCAGCAATATGGAGCAGTACGGCCACACCTGCACGGTCATCCGCTCCTAAAATCCCCTTACTGCTGGACCAGATTTTCCCCTTCTTAATAATTTCGCGGCCTTCCTCAATTTCATCTACCGTATCTAAATGTGCATTCAATAGGATGACAGGTCCATGTCCAGTTTGATATGTCTTCTCAGCCAGGATATTGCCTGTTCTATCGATGGTGAGATGATCGACGAGGGGCCTTAATTTCTCCACTACATATTCCCTGGCCTTGGCTTCCTTACCGCTTGCACCTGGAATCATCAGAAGTTCCTCCAATTGATGCTGAAACATCTTTTCTCTGATGAATGTTTCTCCCTTACTAACCCAATCTGCTTCTATCAAGCTGAGCTTTTCTGCCAGATCAAGGAGATGGTTACGCTTTAAATGAAGTGCTATATGGTTACTGTTCTTCTGTTCACTTGAATAAATCTTTTTGATTCCTAGTGCCAATAACAAGCCCACTAACTCAATAAGGTTGCTTTCCTTTGTAATCATGACATGGGCAGGTCTTCTTTCATGCCCATCACAGGAGCCCATTGTATGAAAGCCGAGTCTATTCAATTGACGTACAATCCCACTGATATACGTATCTAGTTCAGCAACTTTCGGCTGTTCAATACCTGGGCGGAACCAAAGCCCTTCTCCATGTCCGCGCCCCTTAAAATCGACAGCCTTCAGCCACTTTTCTTCAGCGACCGCTTCATCAAACAGTATCACCCTTCCATTATTGAGGGCATAATTGACACCAGCACCATCCAGACTTAAGATAAGAAACTCAACATTTTCTTCAGTTTCCCTGCTGTAATCAAAGATATTTTCTTTCACCTCATACAATGACCATCCCTGTCTGACAAATAACTGATTCCACGTTTTCTTCATCTCATCATCTCCCCTTCGTTTGTAAATTAATTATCTCAAAAGGGCGATGACAGACCTGTCATCAGTTCAAAATGAAGGTTTCATCTGTTCGATGTATAATGATATATGGGATGCTTTGCTCGCAATAATAACCTGTTTCAGGGCTCCCAACTTTATTAACAATCATTCCCTTAGGGATCCCAATCTCCCTAAGCTTACGTCTAATCCTAGTGATATTTTGAATATATGTGTTTGAAGAAATTTCTCCACTGGCGTTAGAAACCGAAAAAATATCATAAAACACATTTTTCGTTAGTGGTTTGTTCTCTTCGCTTTTTATAAGAAGGAGTCTAAGAATCTCAGCATGATTTCCTGACAGGGTTGTCATCCGCCCATTGTATATCAAGGAAATACGCCTATCCGTAAAATCAAGGATTAACTTCCCTTTTATGTCCTGTGCTTCTTCACATTCCTCTCTGCCGCAATACTTTGTATTATTCTTAGAAACCATACAGTATTCGTGTTGACCTAAATACTGCTCATTATCCCTGATTAACTCATAATACGGAGATACTACGTAATTCAGGACCTTTTGCATTTCAGCTTTAAGGTTAAGAACTTTCAGTTCCTCATATGCCTTCTGGGCAATAAATAGTCCACAGTTTGCTAAGTATAGACGACAATTATAAAGCTGCTGCTCATTCATTTTGTACATTCCGTCACCTTCTCTTTCCTCATAACGGAGGGCATCCTGGAAATGTAGAAGTGCCACTGTATAGGATCTTTTCTTATAATGCAGAAATCCTAACCGATAATAAGCAATGGGTAAGTTCTTTTCGTAGAAAATTGCCCTTTTCATACAGCTTTCAGCTGTACGGTCATCCTTTTGATAAACTGTCTTCAAATATGTACCATGCTTTATGAGGTGAAATATGAGTTTATCTTTAATGTTATTTAAACTTGGTTGATATTCAGAGTCGGTGTCTCTCGCTATTTTTTTATACATAGTTTCATAGACTTGAATCAACTCATAATAAGAAGCATTTTCTTCAGTTTGAATTTTATCCTTTAATTCCTCTTCCAAATCCAGCAACTCTTCTATTGTTTTATTATTATTTACCGGCAAAAGAAGCACCCCTCTAATGTTTGTCTTCCACGGGTTAATGATCAATTTCATTGAAGAATATATCTTATAGGCCCATATTTCATACTTGGAAATAAACTCATATGCTTGCTTCAATAATAAGCGGTACATGATCACTTAACTCTCCCCATTCCTCCTTTTCACCAATTTTGAATGTTTGTGTATGCTTTAGGATCTCTTTTGATACAAAGCAATAGTCGATGTGGAACGGCTTATCAATCTTTTTGTGATGGTAATACGTACCTCTCCCCTCTGAGCCAAAGCTTTCTTTATATATATGATGGTAACAGCTTTCAATTTCATGGCCTCTTAATAAATCAATTATTCTATTGAATCCTTCTTTTCCCTGAATCCCTGAATAACTGGCAGGCAGTTTTTGATCAATGTTAAAATCACCTACCACCATTACCTGATTGTTAAGAAAGAAGTGCCGATATTCTTTCAAAGCAGAATAAAGTACTTTCCCATATGAGACTCCAGGAAGTCTTTTTGTCCAAACAGCAATCAACACAAAGTCAACCTTCCCAGACACCTTAATAGGAACAATCCATTCATACTTCATTTCATCGACTAACAGTTTAAGACTAATATCTTCCGAAAAGGAGAAAACACCTATGCCTATTCCGTCCTCTTTCCCTGCCCATATAACATCATTATGTTTAAGCGTATCTTTAAGACTACCAGGATGGATGCACTCTTGAATTAAAGCAATATCAGGCATAAGGTTCAGTATCTTTTCATGTTTCTCTTTCCTCAAGAATCCTCTTTGACAATTCCATGAAATCAGTTTCAATTTAATCCAACTTCCTTCCCGATGTGCTATTAGTTAAAATTAATATTTATACTTATACTCCGTTTTCCCCGCAGCAACCATTCTCCCATTCTTAAAAAACTCATTGTTTCCTATATTTTAAATCGGTTACAAATTTAATTGAATCAATCCTCCACCTCAATCAAAAACACCTTCTCCTGAAACCCCCCACGTTTCTCAACCTTATCTATCCGCCCTGCTTCCACTTCTTCTATAGAAGACCCATGTTGCACTGCCAAAGCACGGATAACCTCTAACAGATCAGCAAGCTCTTCCATTGCTTCACCATCTGTTTCGGCAGCACAGCACTCATCCAATTCCTCATAAGCTTTTTCTTTTAAATACTTTATGTAGTCTTCATCGTTAAGGACCTTTATTGAAAACTTCTTACCTTTACTTTCAATGATTTGTGGGATTTTATCCCTGACTAACTTATTGTAGGTGGGCATGTTGGTGACCTCCTATTGTTTGGATTATCTATATTTTAACATTTTGATAGGTGTTCATG
This sequence comes from Bacillus sp. Marseille-Q1617, assembly GCF_903645295.1. Lineage (NCBI taxonomy): Bacteria > Bacillati > Bacillota > Bacilli > Caryophanales > Bacillaceae > Bacillus > Bacillus sp. Marseille-Q1617. Next base: position 861,320 of record NZ_CAHJXM010000003.1, on the reverse strand, counting down.
AATTTAAATAGAGTCAAACATTCCACTTTCTGTCCAATTATTCAAGCAAACTTCTGACAATCCTTCCCTTATAGTTGATCGGCCAGTAGTAATTCTTTTGATAAAGACAGAGACAAAAAATAAACTTTATATATTTTACATATTTTGTAATAATCCAACTATCTGTTTGTGGTGCTCGGTTTTCCCCGATTTGATAATGATTGTAAAAAGGGGAGAAACCTTTGGTAAAAGAAGAAAATCAACAATTTGCGAAATTACTGGGTGAACATTTGAAACGGGGAAGATATGAACTTGGAATGACCCAGGCTGAGTTTGCTGAGACAACTGAATTGTCAGAAGAAGGCTACGGGATGATCGAGCGCGGGCAAAGAATCCCTAGTGCTCTAACACTGTGCATCATACATATTAAAACAGGAATTAGTATGGATTTGATTTTCAAGGAATTCGCTAAGATAAAAAATAGATGAAGTAAAGAAGATTGACTTGGTAGTCAATTGGGGGTATTAACATCAAAAAACAAGAATTCATCCTATTAAAAGATAAGCAAACATACAATTTTATGATTGTCGGATTTAACCGTAAACATGACTATGGGGAGGTTTATTTTACAGATCATGATAAAAAGACTTCTATTTATAGAGGTGCCGATGTGAAAGAAGTTATTAAGTTAGCCAAGAAAGAAAGCAGCAGCTTACACCAATAAGCTGCTGCTTTCTTTTACAATATTCCACCAAAGCTGTTACTTCTTAATCTTAATCTTCGACGTTTTTTCTCCCTCTACCCCATCACGATCAATCACAAGGATCTCCCAATACTCCAGGCTCGGTACAGTGATGACCAATTCTTCCTGATCCCAGCTGTACTTAAGTTCCTCCATTATCCCTTCTCGTTTGTCAGGGCTTGCTGCATAGACTTTCAGTTCCGGGAGTTCTTCAGCTGACTGCCCGATCGGGTATCTGACCGTCAGTTCTTTTTGAGTTTCAGGCTTGGCAGCCGCGTTTCTCCAATTAGAGTCGTTGTTTAAGAGATTGATAAGATGAACGACCTCATAGTCCTCAAAACCTTTATTGTCCTTGTTATTCCTGACGATTGACCAAATGCTGTTTTGCTCCCCGTTGTCACTCACGTTGACTTCTTTTCCGTCCTTCTCGACTTTTATTTGGGTATCTGTCTGGGTGCTGTCGTACAGAATGTTTTCATAGGCGGCGAAGAATTTGTAGTAATCTTTCATTGATTCTTTGAGTGATCCGCTCATTTTCTTGCTGCGGTTCGGGTAGTATTCGTGGGCCAGCATGTTCGGCCCTTCCTCGAATTTTTCGGCAGTGCCGATTTCGATATGCGTCGCACCCATTGCGGCGAGGCCTGCGTCCATCAGGCGGACGGAAGGTTCGTCGAATAATCCGATGGTCATACGGCGCAGGTGGATCGTTCCTTGTTGTCCTTCTTCCTGCTTCAGTGTGATTTCATGCTTTCCTGCCGACAGCTCAGGCAGTACGACATATCCGTCTTCGCTGTATGAATCGATATTGCCGGTGCTTTTAAAGACGACTTTGTAGGGCTTGCCGTTCTCATCAAGGACAGGCTCGCCGTCGACATAGATGGTTCGCTCCGTGTCGCTTCCGGCGTTGGCATACGTGAAGATGAAACTTGTTTCCCCTTTTTCAGCGACATCGACGTCGAAGGTCACTTCATCGCCCGTATGACCAAAGTTCAGCAGTGTATCCTTATAGATGTGCATCGGGGATAGACTGTCTGCCGTTTCTGCATGTATCCGTTGATTTCCTATTTGAAGATAATCCAGCTTGACGCCGTCATCATCTATATCCTGGACTTCCATCCTGATGATGTTCCGGCCTTCTTCCAGCTGAATATTCTTCATCTCAAGATCTTCCCATCCATTCGAAGATGAAAATACGACCTCGCCCGCTTTCTCTTTGTTGACAAAGACTGCACGTTGAGCCTCTCGTTTTGAAGCTGAATCATTGTTGTATCTCCATTTCAAGTCATATGAACCGGCTTCAGGCACTTCGACGGCAAAGTTCAGGAAGTCGCCTTCATCCTTGAAGTCATAGATATGCCCTGTAGTGGTGGTGATCCCATGGCCTTCAGGGGCAAAATCGGCTTCTTCCACCTGATACTCCACGCCGCCTGCATTCATACTGTCGAGATTGATGTATTCCCCGTTTGAAGCCATTTCGAAGATCACTTCATGCTCTCCAGGCGGTACCTTGGCGTTGATGGTCTTCTCCACCATGGCTCCGTCCCAGCCTCCCGGGGTGCTTGAGAACACCGTTTCGGAAACCGTCTTGCCGTCCACATATTGATTATTGGAAGGAATCAGCTCTCCGTCCACATAGATGTTGATATGAGGGTTATTCGCCGTCCTGTATTTGAAGCTGAGTGTATCGGTTTCTTCCTTATTGTTGACGTTGAACAGGACACGCTGGCCTTTGTTTCCGAAGTTATTCGTATAGCCAGGGTCGACCGATACTTCGCTTGTCCTTGAAACGACCGGAAGCCAGCCAAGTTCCGCTTCTTCAGCTTCTATTACTTGAGATCCAGATTCGATCTTATCGATGGCTATGCCTGTTTCTTCAGTTTCTTCTTCCATCTGGATGGAAATCTTATTTCCCCCGTTGTACAGATAGATGGATACTTCCGCTGTTCCCCATTGACTTTCTGCAGTTGGTGGCAGCGTCATAATACCTGCCTTCTTTCCATTAACAAAGATGCTGCGTTTCGTTTCTTCTCCAGGATTTTGATATCTGACTGAAATAGCCGTTTCTTTCGATTCCCCGGCATTCATCGGGAAGGAAATGAAGTCTCCCTGCTGTTTGAAGTCCGTCACTCCGGCGTCATCCGCTTTTACGAGAGGTTCCTGTGATGGTTCCCAGCCGACTTTGGCTTTCTCTGCCTGATAACGGTCCTCCCCTACAGAGAGATAGTCGATTTTAGCACCTGTATCATTGACGCCGTCGGCTTTCAGTTTGATCTTGTTCTCTCCCGCTTTGAGCTTGACTGCGGTCTCTTCCGTGGATTGAAATGATTCCCAACCGCCTGTCGGATCCAGTTGAATGGAATCGCTCGCCAGTTCTCCATTTACATACAGATGGCGGCTGACCGCTGTACTTTCCACTCCGTACTGGAAGCTGACCGGATACGTTCCGGCTTCGGCGGCATCGACGGTGAATTCAATGAAATCGCCATCCGTCTCAAAATTGTATACATGGCCATGCTTATCAACTTTACTGCTGATCAGTTCAGCATCCTCTGCTTCATACTCTTTCTCATAGTCTTCTTTTTTAAGGACGAGACTGTCTACGTTAAGCCATAAATTATTTGTGTTCAGTGACAGCTTGATCTCGTTTTCCCCTTCTTGCAGATCGGCTGTAAGGCTTGTTTCCGCAACCGGGTTCCCCCAGCCGGTCTTCTCACTGAATGGAATCGCGTCTTTTACGAGAGCGTCATTCACGTGGATTTTCCCGACAGGGCTTTCCCCGTTGTCATGGCCGTACTTAAGGTCCACCGTATAGGTGCCGGACTCTGGTGCATCGACCTTCCAGATGATTTGGTCTTCATCTTTCATCCCGAAATCCCCTACCCATCCAGGCATCTTCTGAATCCGGGAGATGAAATGTTCGGACCTCGGCACTCCCTCTACATCCGCGACGTTGTAATGCTCGCCGGTCGCCTGCTTGTAGTTCATGTATCCGGCAATGACGACTGCTTTCCCGCCGTTCGTTTCCCTTGTTTCTTCCACTACCTTCAGTAAGTCGCGGTAGTGATCTTTATCCTGCCAGATTTCGCTGTAGTCAAAGTCGGTCTGTGTAGACGGCCGCGGCACGTCACTATATCCGTCGTTGCCCCCGACCATATTGAAGGTGACAAAGTTCTTGGATTTATCGTTGTCGGTCAGTGAGCCCTTTACCGAGTTGATAAGAGAATCATAGTCTTTCGAGAAGTGGCGTTTATTGCCTTCATAGTCATAAAGATAATCGTTGTCATGGAATCCCCACTGATCGAGGTGCATCCCGTCGAAGCCGAATTCATTTACACCCCTCACAAACTCCCGGTTGATGTATTCCTGCCATTCGGTGTTCCCCGGGTCCTGGAGGTAGAGTCCGGTCGGCGGGTTCACCCAGTCGAAATAGAATCCTTCCTGGTCGCTTAAAGAAGGGTCCGGGAAACTAGCATTCTTCTTATACAGTCCCCATTCCTTCTTCACCCCGAAAGCTTCATAGTTTTCCCTTGCGGCATAGTTCATTTGATAAGCCATGGCTGCCGCATTGTATTTCTGCGCTGCATCGATCTGCTGCTTCACCGTGATCGGATAAAGCTTGCGTCCGAGCAGATCATTATAAGCCGTGTCTTTATCGATATCTTCAGTGATGAAGTTTCCGTCTTCATCAAGTACGGGGTTCCCTTCACTGTCGGTCTTCGAGTAGACGGATACATCATGGCGCCACATCCAATCATAGAATTGGAATCCATTCAAATAATACTCCTGGGTCAGCTGCTTCATCTTCTTTTCACTTTCGGCTGTTGTTTCTTGAGGGAATTCGGTTGCATAACCATAACGGGGATACTGGGTCCAGTCACTTGAGACATCGATGGCTGCCGTGACGATTTGGTCGGATCCCTTGAATGAGGCTTTTACTAGATATCCTTTAAAATCATCTGACGGCGGTGTCCAATCCACCTCTATCCCTTTCAGGCCGTTTTTCACGTGGATCTTCTTGCTGCCCTCCGCGACTTTTTCATTGAGATGATAGACTTCTAGTCGGAGATCGCCTTTCCACTCTTTTTCGGTGTTGAATAAGAGGGAGAGCTTCACTTTTTCACCGGGATTATACCTCGATTTGTCTACAAGGAATGCAGAGATCGGTTCTGCCGGGAGATTTTTTTTGCTTTGGGCTTTTTGCACGGTCTCTTTTTGATTGTCTTTGGCTGCAGCATCTTGGGGCAGCGTGAATGGTGTCAGGGCAAGGTTGAAGGCAACCAGGCCGGCCAGAGGCAGTTTCAATTTTCGATTGATATTCATTTCCTTCCTCCTCATGTATTGGCAGGGACTGAACCCTGCCGTATTTACCTGCTTTCGAGCGGCTGGACATTCCCCAGTTTCAGCTCAGGGGAACCCTGTTCAGGACTTGCCCACAGCACCGCATTCCTGATCACCTGCTGAATGTCTTTGTGATAATACGTCGGATAGGTTTCATGTCCCGGTCTGAAGTAAAAGATTTTCCCTCTTCCGCGCCGGTATGTACAGCCGCTCCTGAACACCTCTCCACCCGAGAACCAGCTGATGAAAATGAGCTCGTCAGGCTTCGGGATGCCGAAACGCTCGCCGTACATTTCTTCATTCTCGAGTTCGATGACTTCCGGGATGCCGTTCACGATCGGATGACCTTCCTCCACAACCCAAAGCCTTTCTTTGTCATCGGCTTCACGCCACTTCAGTTCGCCCGTCCTGGTGCCCATCAGCACCTTGAAGACTTTAGAATTATGGGCGGAGTGCAGCGGGATGAATCCCATCCCATCAAGGATCCGTTCCTTCACTTTCTCTACAATGTGGTCACTTACTTCATCATGGGCGATATGTCCCCACCAGATCAGCACATCGGTTTCATTGAGGATGTTGTCCGTTAGCCCGTGCTCCGCTTCATCAAGCGTTGCTGTCTTCACTTCGAACTCTTCCTGCAGGAAACCGGCAAGCGCCTGATGGATGCCGGCAGGATAGATCTCCTGTACAGCCGGATTCGTTTGTTCATGTCGATATTCATTCCAGATTGTCACTCTGATCATTGTGATTCCTCCATTTTTTCAAGTTCTTTTACGGCTACTTCTTTTCTCAATTGATCGGATAAGAGAACGGAATCGATCACCCGCTGTACGACGTAACCATCCCTGAATGTCGGCCTGTCCAGTTCTTTCTTTTCGTTTATGGCGTCCACCCACTTCCAAATTTCGTTCTTTTCAGTAAAACGCCATGGACGGAATCGTTCTTCGGATGGCTCGGCCGCATCATCCCACGGATATATGTTTGCTAGTTTTATATCCTCCCAGGGACCGTTTACCGGTGCGTACCTCAACCTGATTCCCAATTCGCTGGAGAGGAGCTGCAGAGCCCCTTTCCCGCCTTTCACCATCAAATCGATTGTCTGGTTCCGGTCCCCCTGGGTTGAAACCCAGCTGGTATAAAAGGATCCCTGGATTCCTGATGGAAACGAAGCTTGGAAGAAGGCGGAATCCGCAGAACGGTCTTTATCTTCCAAGTCGGCCGCCCTTTTCATACTGCCGCCTTCCAAATACGAAAGGGAAGCCGATACATGCTCGATGTTTTCACCAAGGATATAGTGGACTGCGTCTATGAGATGGGAACCCAAGTCAGCGAGAACACCGCCTCTTCCTCCCACAGAACTCGTGCCGCGCCATCCGGGCGGTCCAGATAATCCGTAATCACCCGAATATTCAAATTTGCCTTCATAGACTTTACCTATCAACCCACCCTCAATCAGTTCCTTCAACCGGACGACGGCAGGGTTCTCTCGATACGTAAAATTCACTCCATGGATGATGTTGTTTCGTTCTGCCGCTTCCCACATCGCCTTTGCTTGCCGAGCCTCCATTGCCAGCGGCTTTTCGCACATGACATGGATTTGCTTTTCTGCTGCCAGCAAGGCAATCTCGTGATGGCTGACGTTCGGGGTCACTATGCAGATGCCGTCAATGTCTTCTTCAAGCATTTCCCTGTAGGACCGGCAGCTTGACGGTATGCCGTATTTGGCAGCCAGCCTGTCTGCATTGGTTCCATTTTGACTGCAGATTGCCTTGAGGATGACGGAGGGAAGTTTCTTCAAAATAGGAAGATACCACAGGTCCGTGAATGAACCGGCTCCTGCGACGGCAATCTTTACTTTTTGATCACTCATACATATCTCCTTTCTATTCGTCTATGTTTACTGACTGGCCCTTTTCAGCTGACTCGATGATGCGCTCCAGCACTTTTTGATTTCGATAGCCATCATGAAAGTCAGGGATCCCTTCTTGCTCCTGTCCAGTCACTAAAGCGATGAAATCCTCCAGCTGTTGTCGTCTGTAGCCCGTCGGAACTTCCAGGACCTCTTTCGATGTTTGAAGCTCCTTGGCATCCACTAAACTAAGCAGGACTTCATCAGGTTTTTCACAATTCACGTATATCGACCCGATATCCCCGTACAATGTCACTTCATGCTGATTCCCGGACCCGATTGCATTTCTGGTAGTCAGGAATGTGCCCACTACATCGTTCTCAAGCTCGGCTAGGAAACTGGCGTAATCATCCACTTCTACTTTTCGCATACTGCCGCTTGCCGGATCCCTGCGTTCAGGTACAAAGGTGCTCATTAACGCAGAGACTGATTTGAATTCCCCGACAAGGAATCTTGCACTGTCAATCATATGGGCACCGAGATCTCCGAGGGCCCCGGTCCCGGTAACCGTCTTATTGAACCGCCATAAATACGGGACATCAAAGATCGGCGCACCGAACGATTGAAGATAGCGGACCTCCATATGCCGCAGGGTGCCGATCTTATTTTCTTGAAGCAATTTCTTCGCATATCGGAAAGCCGGTATATAACGGTAAGAAAACCCGACCATGCAGGGAATCGGTGTCTTCTCATAGAGTTCCGCCAGATATTCCGCTTCCTTGAAATTCAAGGTGAATGGCTTTTCTGCCATGATTGGTTTCTGATGCCGGATGCACAGTTCCAATACGTTCGCATGCAGATCATTCGGCACAATCGAAATTACAGCATCAACATTTGGATCCTGGATGAGCACCTCCATTTCATTGAACCGCTTCTCTTTCCCGATTCCCTCTTCATCTCCCACCTTATGCAGGAGTTCATCGTTCACATCGCATAGAGCGCTCAATTGAATCCGCTCCAGTTCAGAAATCATCTTCCGGTGTGCATTGGCCATTCCGCCAAGTCCGATCAGGCCGACCCTGATTGATTGATTTTTTGTCAATTTCGTTCCCCCTCCCCTTCTTACTTCCTATTGTAAAGAGAACCTTCGGACAGTAAAATAGCTAGAATGAAAGCGCTTAACTTATGACACTCACTTGTGTATATAAAACACTCTTTCAGTATGAAAATTAAAAGCTTTAAAAATATGAATTTTGATCAAGAAATGAAAATATATATAAAATTGGTGTTAGCACGTTATAATTGACGCACTTGTGTCAGAAAGGAATGGTCAATTGAAAAGAGAAGAAGTTTTAGCTGCCCTTAAAGCAGGAGAATTTGATGGTATTAGTCATACGTATCAACCATACAGTGATGGTTACAGTAAAAATAGTTATCAATTAGAAATGAGTGTATCCGGTGGTACTATTGAGGTTACGAAGATTACTACAGGCAAATTCTTTGACGGTAAGGAAAATGAACGATTTGAAGAAGAGAAAACTGAAACCTTAAGTGATTATAAAGCGATTGATTTTATAGAAAGTCGTCCGTATTACTTTTCACAGAGAAGACCCGATTTGTTTTAGACAGAGACCCATAACTCGTCCGAAGAGGAACTGTCTTGCCGTCTTCTTATTCAAATAATGCCAGCTAAAAAAAACGGTCAGTGGGACATTAACCTCTGACCGCTTTCATATGCAAATAACATTGTTTGCGCAGCGAATAGCTCAAACATTTTGTTTGTTAATCCAAAGTGTATAATTTCAAACAGAACCTGTACCCGCCCGCCTTTTTCCCATTATTAATTCAATCTATAAACTCTCGCTTCATACGGCCTCAACTGAAGTCCTTCTATACGCTCTTCTCCCGTCCCTTCGCCATAATTGCCGATCAAGAGGGAAGCCGATTCATACTGGATATCTTCGGGCAATGTAAATGTCGCTTGTTCCTCCGTGAAGTTGCACATGATGACCAGTTTTTCTTCCCCTAAGGAACGTGTGTAGGCATAGATCTGTGGATTATCCTCAAGGATAAGGTCGTACGTGCCATAGACGATAATATCATGCTCTTTGCGAAGGCGGTTCAATTCCTTGTAGTAGTAGAAGATGGATGACGGGTCTTTCAGCGCATTCTCCGCATTGATTTCCTTGTAGTTTGGATTGACTTTCAGCCACGGTGTCCCGGTCGTGAACCCGGCGTGTTCAGTGTCATCCCACTGCATCGGGGTTCTTGCGTTGTCCCGTCCCTTAAGGTAAATGGCTTCCATGATCTTATCGTGATCCTCTCCGCCTTCTGTCACTTTTTCACGGTACATATTGTGAATTTCGATATCGTTGTACTCTTCCAGGGAGTCGAATTTCACATTGGTCATGCCCAATTCTTCCCCTTGATAGATGTAAGGTGTCCCCTGCATCATGTGAAGGAAGGTGGCAAGCATCTTAGCCGACTCAACGCGGTATTCCTGGTCGTTTCCGAATCTCGATACCATTCTTGGCTGATCGTGATTGTTAAGGTAGAGGCTGTTCCATCCCTTGCCTTCAAGATCCTTCTGCCATTTGGTCATCACATCCTTGAGATCAGCCAGCGTCCAATCCTTGACGTCCCACTTCCCGCCGGGACCGGAATCGAGGTCCATATGTTCAAAGGTAAAGATCATGTTCAGCTCGGTGCCTTCTTCATTGGCATACCGGGCAGCATCCTCCGGGGACGCACCCGGGCATTCTCCGACCGTCATCATATTGTATTTCGAAAGCACTTCCCTGTTCATTTCCTGCAGATACTCATGTACACGGGGTCCGTTCATAAAATAATCCCCGCCCCAGTCATATTTCTTTCCGCCAGGTGTACTCGGGAGGCCGTCCTCTTTTGAGATCAGGTTGATGACATCCATCCGGAATCCGTCGACCCCTTTATCCAGCCACCATTTCATCATGTCGTAGATTTCATTTCTCAGTACAGGATTTTCCCAGTTAAGGTCAGGCTGCTTTTTACTGAATAGATGCAGGAAATATTCTTCCGTCGCCTCGTCATATTGCCATGCCGACCCGCTGAAGAAGGAAGTCCAGTTGTTTGGTTCATTTCCGTCCTTGCCGGGACGCCAGATGTAATAATCCCTGTAAGGATTGTCTTTCGATTTCCGGGATTCGATGAACCATGCATGTTCATCCGATGAATGATTGACCACAAGATCCATCATCAGCTTCATCCCTCTTTTGTGCAGGCCTTCCAATAATTCTTCCCAGTCTTCCATCGTCCCGAATTCGTCCATGATCGCTTTATAATCGCTGATATCATATCCATTATCATCATTCGGGGATTCATAGACGGGGGACAGCCAGATAACACCGACTCCCAGTTCCTTTAGATAATCAAGCTTGCTGATGATTCCTTGCAAATCACCGATCCCGTCTCCGTTACTGTCTTTGAAGCTTCTCGGATAAATTTGATAGACGACGCTTTCTTTCCACCATTTCTTCTCCATTTCCCTCTTCCTTTCTATGAGGCTCTTTTCGCAACCTTTGTTCTTTACACGCAAGAAAATACCGGAACTTGGGTATTTTCGGGTTGTATGCCCATTCCTTATTTAAGCTGGAGTTCGAATAGAGCACGTGCACTACTAGATTAATGGACGTAAAGCAACAATCATTTAGAAAACAGCCTTTCTATGATGAGAGCTGGCGGTCTATATCAGCCGCCGCTTTCTTCAGTCCTTCTTCCACACTGACTTCACCGCTGAAAATGTTCCTGAAGGCATTTGTCAGGATGGTATTGATTTCTTCCCACTGCGGAACCGGCGGCCTTAAGAAGGCTTCGTCGATGCTTTCGATATAACTTTTATAGTAAGGATACTCTTCTGCAATACTGGAGAGTTCCACCCGTTTGTTCGTCGGGAGCAGGCCTGCTTTTAACAAAAGTCCCTGAGGTTCTTCGGTCGTCATCCACTTAATGAATGTCCAGGACGCTTTCGGGTGTTTCGTCCCTTTCGTGATGACCGCATTCTCCCCGCCAAGGATCGATCCCTGCTCCCCGTTACTCGGAAATACGCCTGAAACCGTTCGCTGATTGACAAGGGCCAGGTCGTTTTCAGACCTTACGCTGTAAAACCACGGTCCTTCATCAATCATGAAATAATCCCCGGAGCCGACATTCTGCCACGTCTCCGGATAACCGCTGAGTGCCTCGGACGGGATGTTTCCATTTTGATATAGATCCAACAGCTCTTTAAAAGCTTTAATGCTCTCTTTGCTATCAAGATAGCCGCTTGCCTTCGTATACTCGTCGTTCATGAGTTTCCCGCCCAAACCGTAAAAATAGGGGAGGCTGTTCCAGGGGGAAACGTCACTGATCCCGATTTTCAGATTATTTTCCTTTACGATCTGGATCAATTCATCCATCTTTTGGGGTAGTTGATCCAGCCCAAGCTTTTCCACCGCTTCTTTATTGTAAATGGCTGCTTTTGTATTCGTGTTCAGGGGCAGACCGTAATAATCCTCCCCGAACCGGTTCGACTCAAGGGGATTTTCAAGGAATCTTGTTTTGACCAAGTCAAAGTCATCAAACTCACTGATTGTATAGAGTAAATCCAGGTGGACAAATTTAGGCATCCAGGTAATATCCATCCGGACGACATCGGGTGTCCGGTTGACAGAGGCCCGCGAAATAAGCGCTGACATCAGCTGCTTGCTATGCGGCTGCCTGACGGATTTGACATCGATCCCTGGATACTTTTCTTCGAATAATGGAATGATCTCGTTTTCAAAGATTCTCGTTTCTTCATCGCTGTAGGTATGCCAGACTTCTATTTCTTCCACACTTTTTTCATCAGATACATTCAGTTTCCTTGAATCGTCGATGATGTGTTGATTTCCGCAGGCGTTCAGTACCAGCAATAGGATAAGTATGATGGTTGTCCGGAATCGAAACATGTGAGAAATCCCTTTCCAAATCTATTTGTGATGCTCTGTCCGGTAATCCCCCGGCGAGTGTCCGGTGATTTTCTTGAATAATTTACTGAAGTACTTCACATCATTGAAACCTGATTCGCCGGCTACTTCATAGACCTTCAATGAAGTGTGGCTCAGGAGTTCTTTTGCTTTATTGATTCGGAGGCCGATGACGTAATCGATGAAATTGATATCCATGAAGCGTTTGAACAGAATGCTGAAATAATTCCGGCTGATATGGATATGGTCGGCGACGTGCTGCAGCGTCATCTCTTGTGTAAAGTGCTCATGGATATAGCCCAATGCCTTATCCAGCAGCTCATTATCCGTATGTGGATGCATGCTTTCCGATTCCAGAAACATGTCACATTCATTCCTTGCTTCATGGAAGAGTCCCGTCAATTCTTCCAGAGTTTCGGAAGAATCCATGCTTGAAATATAGTCCATCAACACACCTAGGTCGACCTTGTTCCAGTAAAGGGCCTTCAGGATATTCCCTGCTTCCTTCTTGATCAGGTCAGGGTGCATGTCTTCTTCCTTCCAGCGTGCAAACCTCGCCTCAAGGAACTTTTCAAGCGAATGTTCCCTGTGAAGCATGGCTTTTATCTCTTCAAGGCCCAGGGGCTTCTGATGCATTTCATTTCCTCTTTCATATGGAAAAATCACCGTATCACTTTGGAAAAAATACTGCTCGCCTGCCAGGAAAGCATGATGGTATCCATCGACCAATTTTCCCGGATCTGTAACCACGGCATAGCTGAACACAAGCTTCAGCGCCGTCTCCTTTTCAATCCTCTGCTTCAACTTGTTCACGGTATCCCGCGGTTCTTCCGTATTCCCCAAGAAGAAAATCAGTTCGTTTTCGCCTATCGGAAAGCAATACCCGTCTTCCGTTTCTCTGTAGAAACGCTCCTGAATTTCTTCGATGATAAGGTTTTTATAGAGGAAACCAAATTCATCCTGAAGCCGGTCAAGATCCTTAATGCTTCCAAGTAGTAAAAGCTGGGGCATGGGGAGATTTTCAATCCTTTGTTCAGATGCTTGGAACGGTTCTTTTCGCAGGAGAATCCTCTTAATGGATTGTTCCGTCTTCCGCCTTTCGTGAATCTTATTGGCCAGTTCCGCATAATCAAGCCGCTCTGTCACTTTTTCCTCCTCGAGGATTTTGTCTATACACTTATGGATGGTCTTGGAAAATTGCTCAGGCTCCAGTGTCTGTTTCAAGATATAATCAACCGCCCCGTGGGTAAGGCCTTCCCGAACATATTCAAATTCGTTGTAGCTGCTGACCAGCACCACTTTAAGCTTAGGGTTCACCTGAAGCGCTTTCTTCATCAGGGTGATGCCATCCATTACAGGCATCTTGATATCGGTGATCAGGATATCCACATGGCCGGTTCTTTCCATTGCCTCCAGCGCTTGTTTTCCATTTGAAAAATCACCGATCAAGTGAAGATTTTTATCTTCCCAGTCAATGGAGGATTTCAAGCCGAAGCGGATGATCGGTTCATCATCCACAATCATTACGTTATACACCATGATCACCCCCGGTTTTCTTCATCAATACAAGCTTCACCAAAGTGCCTTCACCGCTGCTGATTTCCATCTTCGAATCCGGACCGAAATAAAGCCTGATGGAATCGGCCACATGACTTAATCCGATCCCCACATAGGAGTTGTCCCCGTCTGATGTTCTTTGCACCCGCTGTAACATATCCTGCTCAACACCGACTCCATCATCCCTGATCTCGATTTGAATTCCGCCGGGGATATTCTTTCCGGTGATCCACACGGTCCCTTCCGTTCCGGTTGGCACGATTCCGTGAAAGATTGAGTTTTCCACAATCGGCTGCAGAAGCATCCTTGGGATTTCCCAGTCTTCCACGCCCTCTTCAAAATCCGTGACCAAATGGAACTTTTGCTCATACCTGATTTGCAGAATCACCATGAACTGTTCGACCAATTCCACTTCTTCCTTGATGGAGATGAAATTCCCGCTTTTCCCCATATTCCCCTCGAGGAGTTTCGATAATGCAGTAAGCGCGGTATTGGCTCTTTCCGTCTGCTTGAACTGGACAAGCCAGCGGATCGTACTCAATGTGTTAAAAAGGAAGTGAGGATTGATTCTATGTTTGATCGCCCGAAGGACGGCTTCCTGCTTCTGATGCTGTTCTTCTTTCACTTGCTCAAGCAGCTCTTCCACCCGGTTGATCATGTGGTTGAATTCGGAGCTCATCATCCCGATTTCATCCTTCGAATCCACACTCGTACGCACTTTCAAGTTCCCCTCACCGACAAGCTTCATCTGCTGCGTCAAAATCTTAACCGGATCGGTCACTTTCTTTGCAATAAAGCTCCCGACGAGAATCGCCAATATTCCGAAAATGACGGATGCACCAATGATGATTTTTTGAATCGAAATGATTTCACCGGTGATTTCAGATGTAGGCACCCTGCCGACAATCAGCCAGCCGTTCCCGATTGGTTCCGTAACGCCATAATAAGGGATATCCTCTTCTTCATATTCGAATTCCCTTTTTTGAGATAGGATATAGTCCCGCATTTCCTTATTCTCAACGGGTTTATGAAGGGACTCTAAATCATTATCAATCACAACTTCAGCCTGCTCATTCACCACAAAGAAATGGCCGGTCTTCCCAAGCTTGATCTGGTTGATTTTATCCAATATCGCCTTTCCGTCCAGGCCGACCTGGACGTAGGCGATGTTCTCCATCGTATCAAAGTCTTTCAGCACCCTGGTGATTGGCAGGACAAGATCGGTGTTTTCGCCGGCTCCGCTGAACCGGTCATACTCAAGCCCACCCCAGACCAACTCTCCGTCTCTTCGAACAGCTTCCTCGGCCCAGTCCATCTCATCGACGTTCACTTGTGAGAGCTTATAGGGGGAAAATGTCCCGCTCCCCCAGCTCTTCCCTTCTTGCTTCAATACGTAGAGGATCCTCACGAATGAACTCGTATAAATATTTGAATTCAGATAGGAGGTCATATACTCTTGATTTTCTTCTTTCCCGGCGGCTGGGGAGCCGCTTTTCAAATCATCCTTCACGATCTCCTGTATTCGTTCATTACTATAGATCAGGTCGGACATATCACTCCCGTTGGAGAAGATAAAGGACAGAGATTCCGCTGCCTGTCTGGCAATCTGTCTTGATGATTCCCTTACATTTTCTTTTACGACGTCCGAGGCAGAACGGTAGAAGAACACACTATTGAAGACTGTCGGGATTAAGCAAACGACTAATATGGTGAGAATGACTTTTGCAGCCAGACGTTTCTGTAGAAGCTGTATCATCTGCTAATCCCTCTTTCCGTTACTCTTGTTATCTATCATATCTCTCCTTGGAAACGGGAGCAATAGAGCCTATTTATAATCGATTACAACCATGTCCCAATACTTCAGGGATGGTACAGTGAACGTAATCGAGTCCCCTTTTTGCTTAAAGTCGATTTCAACTGGGGAACCTTGGTAGGCATCAGGTGTCGCCACCCAGACCTTGTCCGCCTTTCCGTCTACTTTCACTTCCACTTCGATGTCCTTCTTTTCTTCGGGTTCGGGCTGCGTCCCTTGGTTATCGCGCCACTCCAGAGAAGCGGCATCAGTGAAATTAATCAGATGGATGAGCTGCTTATCCTCTTTCTTTTTGGAAAATGACCAGACCGAGCCGAGCTTCGGCTGATCTGAGACGGTTAAATCACCCTTTACTTTCACTTCTTTTTCCGTTTCCTCCCCGCCGTCACGCAGGAGATTTTGATAGGCGACCAGGAAGTCATAATACCTTGTCAATTCGGTGTTCAGCTCTTCACTCATACTTAATTTCTTGTGAGGGAAATACTCTTTCGAGAGCATATTTTCACCAAGTTCCAAGTGAGCCCCTCCCGATGCGAAAATAACCGCATTCGTCATCAGAACGCCTGGTGTATTGAATTCTCCCATCGAGTCGGATAAGTCATAGTTCATATAGGCAGCGAGGATCGTATTCAGCTTCCCTTTGCTGTATTTACCATTCTGATCGATGACGCCTTTAAGACTCGAATACGTTTTGTGCCCATCCCAGAGTTCCGAATACAGGAAACTGACCGGTGCCTGTGACGCGATGTAGCCCTGTGCATACTGCGAAACGGCATTCATCACTAAATCTGTCCCAAGTTCCTGTTTGGCTTCCTTCAAAAACGGCACGTAGGTGGCCGACAGGTCGACCGTCTTTCCTTTTGCATTCCAAAGTACGCCACGGTCACCGAGCTGATCGACGTGCCACCCGTCAAAGTCCAGATGGTCAAACACTTGTTTTTCTTCATTGATAATGAAATCCTGCCATTCTTTATTGGAGGGATCCATCAGGTAAATATCACTCGCCCAATTATCAGGGAGGGGATGCTTATCCTGCTCTTCGGCATCAGGATCCTTGAAGAGGCCCCACTCTTTTTTCACTCCCTCACTTTCGGCATTTTCATAGCTGCCGAACAGGAGATTATAATTCATCGTCTTCATATTCTTTTCATGTGCAAGGGAAATGTAGCGTTCGATCGTTTCCCTGGAGACTTCCCGGTTGGCGATATCCGGCCAGGTTTCCGCAACCTTGCCGTCTTCCATCTTTAACGGCTTCTCGTGTTTATACTGCCAATCGTAAAATTGCAGCCCGTTGATGTGATAACGGTTTAACCTGTCAATCACATCTTCCTGCTGACCTGCTTCCATCTCAAAGAAATCAGCAAGATAGCCGTACCTCGGAAACTTAGCCCAATCGGATGATACATCAACCCCTATGTTCTGGTGGTCAATGACCTCATCTCCTTGTTTCACATACACTTCTACCATATATCCTTTGAAATCCTCTTTCTTGGGTTTCCATGACCAAGATATGTCTTGACCTTTTAAGTCTATTTCTTCTTCTTTCACCGTTTCGTCCAGATGCTTATACTGAACTAGTATTTTTCCTTCTTCTACTTTTTCGTTCAGGGATAATGATAGTTTCACAGAATCCCCCGGTGCATAGGCGGCTTTATCCGTGGTCAGCTCTTTCACCCATTTCCCCTGCTGAATCGTCTCCGATTGAAAAACAGGTTCAGAGTTTGAATTCATACACCCGAAAAGCATTGCTGCTGTAAGTGACATGCTTGCCAGAACGGCCAGGCTTTTCTTTTTTCCCATTCTTTTCACCCTATTCCTCTACTATGAGTTATCCTTTAACCGCTCCTTCTGAATGCCCACTCTGTACAAACTTCTTCTGGAAGATAATATAAATGATGATCACCGGCAGGATCGCAATCAAGGAAGCCGCGAAAATCCATGACCAGTTGCTTGCATATTTCCCCTGGAACATCATGAGCGCGATCGGCAATGTCCTCATCGCTTCATCCTTGATGATCGTCAGCGCCACGAAGTACTCATCCCATGTCCCCGAGAATGAGAAGATTGCCATGGTACCGAGCGCCGGCTTTGAAAGAGGCAGATAGATCCTTCTGAAAATCGTCCAGTTCCCGCCTCCATCCATCAAGATGGATTCTTCCAATTCCTTCGGTACCGTCTCAAAGAAGCCCCTCAAGAAGAAAGTAGAACCGACTACACCGCCGCCGATATACAACAGCCACAAGCCCCAATATGTGTTCACAAGTCCGAGGTTTTTGATGACGGTAAATTGAGGCACGATCGCAAGAACAAGCGGAATCATCATCGTGAATAAAAAGACCCTGAATAACAGTTCCTTGCCCGGGAACGTAAACCGGACAAAGGCATACGCCGTCAATGCTCCAAGGAAAACACTTCCGACCGTCGCAACGCCTGCGACCAGCAAGCTGTTCATAAAGTAACGAAAGAAGTTGTTCTTATTCCAGACAATTTCATAGTTTTCAAAATTGGGTACTGCCGTGAATACTTCCTGCGGCTTCGGAAGTGAGTATGCGCCGTTTATAAACGTCGTCATCACCATATAGATAAAAGGTGTGATAAAGACGATGACTCCCAATATGAGAAACAGATAAACAATCAATTTACTAAAAAAGTTCCCATTCATACTTTTCCCCTCCTCTTCTATCTACATGAATTTCTGATTGCTCAATTTCTTCTGCTGCGTGAATGTAATCAGGAAGATCGTCAGACCCATTATTACACCGAGTGCTGAAGAATAGCCAAAGTTGAAATTGCTGAATGCCTGCTTGTAGATCATGCTCTGCAGCACTTCTGTCTGCCCCATCGGTCCGCCGTTTGTGATGAAGTAGACCTGCGGGAAGAAGTTGAACGCACCCATGACCAGGTTAATAATGACAAAAGCTGTAATCGGTCGAAGCATCGGTATCGTGACAAAACGGAACGCTTTTATCCCGCTTGCCCCGTCGATCGCCGCCGCTTCATATAGATTCTTTGGAATCCCCTGGAGCGCTGCCAGATAGATGACCACAGTCCATCCTACCGTCTTCCAGATATGGAACAGCCAGATGACGACCATCGCCGTCCACTGGTTTTGCAGCCAGCTGATCGGTTCATCCACAATCCCCAGATTCACGAGCGCGAAGTTGATCAGTCCGTTTTCCCCATCTGCAAACAGGTAGCGGAAAAGGAATGCAACAACGATCCACGACGTGATGATCGGCAGATAATACAATGTCCTGAACGTAATCTTGTACTTAACAAATTGAATATTGATCAACACAGCAAAAAACAACCCTAAAAACCAGTTGATCGGAACCGTAACGACCGTGTTGAGAAACGTATTCCTGACGGCGTATGCAAAAGCCGGATCTGAGAAAGCCTTTTTATAGTTTTCCAGCCCGACAAACGGACTTTCCGTACCCGGAAGAATGTTATAGTCCTGAAAGCTCATGACAATCCCTTTGATGAGGGGATAGATGACAAATATACTGGCCCCGGCAAGCCCGATGAGTAGAAACGGCGAGACATCTAGCCACTGCTTCGCCCCTTTTTTGAACCGCTGGGAAAATGGTTTTTTTTCAGTAAGAATAATATCACTGTGATTGTTATTTAGATTCGGGTCCATCTTGATCCCTCCTTATGTCCTTATGAATGAAAGAAGATACTGCACCAAATAGGTGAGTACCTTCTCTTGTCAACATTACTGTTGAAGAATGGCATCCGCTTTCTTCGCTGCATCATCCATTGCTTCTTTCGGTTTCATCTTCCCGCGCATCACTTTCTCAAAGTTCAAGTTAATGACCTCTTCAATTTCCGACCACTCAGCAATCGGTGTACGCGGCAGCGCTGTTTCCAGCTGCTTGACATATTTCTCAACAATCGGATTCTCAATCACTTTCGGATCATTCGCAGCGTTCTTATTCGTAGGAATCAATCCTGCTTCAGCCATCAATTTCTGAGGCTCTTCTGTCAACATCCATTTCGCAAACGTCCATGCTTCTTCAGGGTGTTCGGAACCTGCAAATGTGACAAGGTTCTCACCGCCGATAACAGAACGGCTTCCACCAGGACCTTCAGGAATCAGTCCGCTGACTGTTTGTTCTTCCGGATTGAATTTGCTGCCTTCTTCATTTCCAAGAATACTGTAGAACCAAGGGCCGTCATCCAGCATCAGGTACTGACCGGCTTTCATTCCGTCCCAGGCGCCAGGTTCACCGCCAAGAATGGTAGGAGAAAGCAGCTTATCCTTCTGCCATGAAGCCATTTCTTCAACCGCAGCAACGCTTTCCTTACTATTTAAAAACCCGTCAAACTTTGTATAATCATCATTCGTCAACTTGCCGCCAAGACTCCAGAAGTACGGAAGGAATCCCCACGTATTGCTTCCGCCGATGCCGATCCCGCCTTTAGCTCCGGCATCCACTGCCTTCTTCGCTGCATCCTTCAACTCATCCATCGTCTTAGGCGCTTCCGTGTAGCCAGCTTTTTCAAGTAGACCTTTATTATAGATTGCTATTTTCGTATTTGTATTGACCGGCACGCCATAATACTTACCATCATAGATGTTCGTCGCCATCGGAGCTTCAAAGACACTGTTCTTCACATCCTCGAACCCTTCCATGCCGCTGACTTCCTGTAGGGCGCCCATCTTCGCAAACTCAGAAACCCACACAATATCCATACGCATCAAATCAGGCGCTTCCCCGCCGGATACCCCCGCGATCACCTGCTGCTTCAATCCTTCATAGGGCATCCTCGTAAGCTTCAACTCAATCTCAGGATGCTCCTTCTCAAACAATGGTTTGATCTTCTCATTAAGAATGACCTCTTCCTGATCACTATACGTATGCCAATAATCCAACACGACCTTGTCGCCACTGCTCTCAGACCCAGTCTCACTCGATCCCCCGCTGCATCCTCCAGCAAACAACATCGTGGATATCGCTGCACCCGTCATAAACTTCTTCCAAGCATTCATATCCTTAACCCCTCCCTTTTCGTTACCTTCATTTTCCGTGAAAGCGCTTTATTATAAAACCGCTTACATTTTTGTGTTGGTGTAATTTATTTGATTGTTTTGGGAGGGTGGTTTGTAGGAGAAATAAAAAAAGTGTCATATATCTCTGTTTTAGAGGGATATGACACTTTTCTGAATCACATAAAAACAATTTTTATTCCTTTTGAAGACACGCAATTACTTAAGGCAAGAGGATTCAAATAAAATTCAGCAGGAGATATGTTTTGACACATTCCAAAATTACTTTACGCACTTACTCATAATAAGTAAATTATAACTCATTTACTATTAAATTTAATTGAATTTTATAATCAGACAGTTTCCCATCAGATGTACTGGAAGTTTGGGTAGCAATTCTAGGTGATATTACAAATCGTTTTAGATTACTATTATTATATATATCAGTAAAGTTCATTTCCAACTTTATAGATGGTATAACTGAGCTATCAAGTTGTTCTTCTTGGAATAAGTGGAGCAGAAGAGATAATATTTCTAAATATGAGAATGGTATTTTCAAGGAATATTCCTTCCCTTTTAAATATACGGATGTATAATCTTTCAAATCCTCTTCAATAAATGTAACTCCATTCTCTGTATTAAGTATACTTTCTTCTATATATCTATGAACCTTACTTGCCCCAAATGAAAATGTACTAATAAATTGTATATGTCTTGTGACATCCAGTTCCCATTTAATATTAATATTTTTAGCATGACCCTGTCCTACGTTAGAAATTATTAATTCGGGTTGTTTCTCATCTTCAATAAAGTTTCCATATCCTGTACTTGGGTTATACTTCAAGTAAATCAACTTACTTGCTATAAAGACATCTGGTCTATTCATGTCATATCTTTGTTGTTTCATTTCCTCTAACTGTTTTGAAGACAAGACAGTTGATTTTTTAGCCACACTTGCTGAAATCATTGCGGCTATAGCCGCCCCTACTGTAGCTACCATCCCAAATAGAGTTATAAGAAGCTCTGCCTGTTCTTTTATATCCAAATTTCTCTTCTCCCTTTTAACTAAGTGTATCTTTACCACTATGCAGTTATACCAGTATAAAAGCAATTAGACATTAACCTGACTTCGAGTCCTTTTCCAACAACTGTTTTTTCGCCTCTTTTAAATCTATTCTTGCTTTTTGTCCATGCTTTTGTAATAAATGGAGAAGGTTTCCTCCGTTTAAGAGTGTAATGGGCTTTCCTTTAGCAAAATCATACGCGTCAGGTCCATAATCAGCAGTGGAAACCAAAATACCTTTGTTAGCTCCTTCGTTCATTAAGGTTCCGTACAAATCACGGACTGCAGACACACCTACAGCGTTTGTGTATCTTTTTGCTTGAATGACTACCTTTCCACCACGAATCGGGTCGGGATCGAATGCTACTGCATCAACTCCCCCATCTTTACTGGCTTGTGTTATTTTAACCTCCCCACCAGAATGATTAAACTCCTTTTCAAATAACTCTCTAATTAAATGCTCAAAATCTTGCCAGTCCATTGCCGCCAAATTTTCACTATCATCTATCGCATCAATTACGTCATATGAAGAAACAAATCTAGGGTCATCACGATCTATCTTTATGATAGGTGCCACTGGAGAAAGGCTGTGTAACTTACTGCTTCCAATACCCTTTAAGTTCTTAAAACACGATTTAGGGTCAACAAGTGAAAGATTAATTTCCATGAATTCTTTCTTTGTGGCTTGAACCGAAAGAATACAAGCATTTACCTCTTTACCTGTCGACTTATCAATTGATTTGACCCATCCATTAAAAACGATTGAGTCCAGTGCACTGATGGTATCGGCTTCAAACAACTCGTGTAGTGACCTTAATGTAATCTGGTATAGTAAATCATCGTATAGCTTCTTTTCAGTTGCCGCTGACAATCGAACTTCCTTATACTCATCTCTTGATTGAATATACTTCACTTCCTTTAGAGTAGGGATATCCTCTGGGGTTGGAAGTGAATAATCAACAACCATTATTTTATTTACATGGTTATAATCAATATCATATTCTTGCGGAAACTCATCTGGGTATGAAGAATTTGCAAGGACCATATCACCATAATCAACTATTGCGGTTGGACAGGAATTGAAATAATTTTCTTTCTGTGCTTCAACAGCATTATTTTTCTCATCTTGTTCTAATTGAAACTTTGCTTTTTCTTCTTCCCATTGAAGAAGGGCTTTTTCATATTTAACTAATCTTTCCTCATTCTCTTTATGGATTCTTTCTTTTTCTAGTTCCCAGCCCTCGTAAGTCTCCTTAAACAATTCTTCTGATAAATTCACCTTTTTTGATTTCATTGAGGGAAATATCTTATCAAGAATATTCAACTTAGGCTGAAATCTTTCCATATTTTTTTGAGGCTCTTCTGGAGCATCAAGTGCTTTTGGCTCTTTAGGTTTTGTTTTACTGAATTTTGTTTTATCCTTTAACTGATCCCAATCAATTCGATCATCTACCTCTAAAGTAAAAAGGAGTATATTTTCAATTTCTTTAATCTTTTCTTCAGCTTCTCTCGTAAACTCAATAGCAAGTTCCTTTTTAGCCTCTTTCTCTCTTATGATGTTATCTCTTTCAGCCTTTTTCTTCTCAGCTTCTTTTTTCTTTTTCCACATTTCATCCCACTGATTCAACTGAGCTTTTGCCTTTTGTTCAACTACATAATAACTGTCGCCCTTAATGACTCTATATTTGTTAAGTCCCTTATGTCTAACTTCACTTTGATACATGTACTTAGCTGCCATTATTACCCCTCCTTGATTTGTGGTTCATACCCCTTTTATAACTATTCAATATTACAATTAAGAATGTCAGTTTAAGTTTCTTATAAAGAACACAACAATAATCCAATAATTTTCACCATTACATTCCCAGATCTATATTACTACATATAAGGTTATAAATGGAAATTCAGGTGAGTAAAAACAGGAAGCCCCCATTAAAAAATTCTTTAGGGTGCTTCCTGAAATCTTTATCATATGTTACTATTTTTACCTCTTAACCATGTATTAGTGTTTAAATAAAACCTATTCCTCTATCCCAACGGACCAACCACCATCCGCCTTAATCACCAACGCATAATACCCATCCGTCTTCAGTTGCTGGCGGGTAGAACCTTCATACGCCCCGATCTCATTCACCATCAGTCCTTGGCCATTGAGCATGACGATGAAGTTAGAAGAACCACTGTGTGAGAAATTGAATTTGTAGTGGCCGCTCTTGATATTGAAGAATACGACGTCATCACCAGTGCCTTCCAACGTGGTCGGGGCATCGGCTATTTTTACTGGAGGTGATTGATAGACCGTATATTCCCACGGGCCTCCTGCTTTAATGTTTAAATAATATGTTCCGTCCACAGGGATCTGTGCAAAAGTCTTCCCCTTATAGCTGCCGATTTCATTGACAAGGAGTTCCAGGTCATTCCCGTTTTCATCCTGCAGCTGAACGATAAAGTTCGAACCGCCGGTATGACTCCCATCGAAGATTGCCCAACCGGACTTTAATTCGATCCCGTCAGACGCTGTATCTCCATTCCCGCTCACTTTGATCTTCGATTCCTCGAAATCCTTTTTGGCTTTCTCTTTCGCTTCAGCCTCTGCTTTTGCCACCATTTCCGACTCATACTTATCCACTTCATCCATCGAAGCAAACGGCAGCACCTCCATGATGGATTCACCGTCTGTTGTCGCCACAAGAATTCCGTCAGTGGCTTGGAGGACATATCCAACATTCCCATTCCCGATCGAAATACTTTTCGTTTGTTCGACGTTCAACTCTTTTTTCGCTTTCTTAAAGTCCTTATCACTCATCCCGGCTGTAACAGCGGCCTTGACTTCTTCAAGGGTGGCCGGCTCTTTTTCAGGCTGCTTCTCTTCTTTCTGATCGGCATCCTCTTCCTTTGCCGCCTTCACTTCCCCTTCATCCGATTTCACATCAGTAGTGGCTGTTTCGCTTGTCGGACTGTTCAACACCCCAACCATAAACAAAACAAAAAGCCCTGCAGCAATCCCAAATCGTTTCTTCGCCTTTCCGGACTTCTTGACCAAAGCCACCAAACCTAACACGATAAAAATCAGGAACCCCAAGATCCCAATTCCAGCCAATGTATCAAACATAAAAACCCTCTCCTCTTCTCATTCATTTAGACATCCACTCCAGCAAGAACTTCTGTCCCACTACAATCGAATTAGTTATTTACATATTCAGGATACAACAAGGCCCTTTTAAAAATTTGATTAGGTGAATGAGAAATAGAAGAATATATTTTAAGAATGAACGTCAGGTTTTGGTTAAGTTCATATAAAACGGAAAATAAAAACCTTGTTGAATTGCAAGTAGGGCCTGTCCCCGTAAATCTAAAGCGTTAGTGCCGGGTTCCAGGCCCCAAACCTTCTAACCTTCTGGTACTGAAACAGCGAATAATGACAAGGGAAGCGAGGGGACGGTTCTACTGCTTCCGAAGCAAGAGAACCGTCCCCTCGCTTCCCCCTCGCTTCCCTTTTAAAATCGTTTACAGAAGTTCAGGGGCCTGCCCCTCCGAGTTAATTCGTAATCGGACTGGGGTCCAGGCTACAATTTTCTTAAATTGAATTTAACCCCGGTTCTTTTGTTCCATCTCTTTCTCGTATTCTTCAAAAAATTTCTTTACCTCTTCTTTATTAGATGAAATAAAAAGAGGATGTTTATACCCTTCTTTGAAACCCTTATATGCGGTAAGCTTAAAGACCCCTATAAGCGGGTATTCAGGAAAAGCTGGTAAAGGAGTACCGTAATCTTTGGCCCAATAGGATGACATCACACCCGATTCGCCTAGGGAACGATACACCCAAAACTCATCTTCTAATTCTGTATATAGATCGTCCTCATGACTGTCACTATCAGCATCCCCTTCATAAATAATGAAAAGTTCAAGACTGGAATAGTAGCTGGGATCTTTCCCTTTGGGTTGTTTAGGGCTGCTGCTTTTTCCGAATAACTTGCTGAAAAATGCCATAGACCCGTCTCCTTTCAATCATCATTTTTGCTGATTATATTACGCTCATGTTTTTCATTAAGTACTGAGACTTTATCTGTTCTATTGTAAATAAATAACAATAGGGTGGTTTATTTACAGTTTAATAGAACGAAATCATATAGCCAAGCCCTGGGATATGGGGTTCTACTCAATGACAGTTGTTCCTGCCGGCCCAGCATGGGTATTCAATAAGGAAGCTTTAAAAAAGAGGGCCTGTCCCTCAACACGCTAATACTTTAGTTGACCAGGGATCATACCCCGAAAATTATACGAGTGATAAATATTAAAATCGACACTTTGTGAATAACAAAATCAAAAATAAAAATACGTACATTATAAAAATAATTATATATATCTTTCGTGTATTCTACCCTTAAAATGAAATTTTTTCATTAAATCGGCAAATTACCCTTGAATTTCTCTTTCTTTATAAGTAAAATCAAAAACGAACATTTTATATTGGCATTTCGTGAATGTTCGTGTTTAATCAAGAAGATGACACAAAAGGAATTAAACATCTAAGGAGGACAATTAAAAATGAACATTCTTAAAAGCGCGAAATCTTTACTATTGCTTGTAGCAATAGGTATTTTACTAGTTGGATGCTCACAACAACAAGAAGTACATAAGGAAGCAGAAGCAGAGGAAATGAAGAATGAAAATATCGTTGGGATTATTGGTCCAATGGCAGAAGAAATTGAAATATTACATTCTCATATGGAAGTGGAAAATACTGAAGAAGTTGCCGGGATGACGTTTTACGAAGGAACATTAAAAGGTCAAAATATTGTTCTGGTTCAGTCAGGAATCGGAAAAGTAAATGCTGCAATGGCTGCGCAGCTTTTAGTAAGTCAGTTTAATGTAGATAAACTAATTAACTCTGGAATTTCTGGTGCGATCCACCCGGATGTTAGCCTTGGAGATATCGTCATTTCTACGGATACTGTTCAGCATGACATGGATGAAACAGCAAAAGGGTACAAGCCTGGTATTATTCCTCGAATGGACATTGGCTATTTTAAAGCGGATGAAGAACTTATTTCCCTTGCGGAGGAAGCCGCTAAAAACCTGCCTGAAGAAACAAAAATATTTAAAGGACGAATTGCAACTGGTGATCAATTTATCGCGAATGCTGAGAAGAAAAAATGGATCTATGAAACATTTAATGCCTATGTTTGTGAAATGGAAGGGGCAGCAGTGGGCCAGGTTGCTCGCTTAAATAACGTTCCTTATCTTGTCATCCGCTCAGCTTCTGATGACGCTGGTGAAGAAGCTGTGATGAAATGGGAAGACTTCAAACAAATGGCAGTAAACAACTCCTCTTCAATCATTGAAAATATGCTTGCAAATATGAAGTAATCATAATAAGTCACTTCCTTTTTCAGGAAGTGACTTTTTCAGTTCCACATTTTCAACCACTTAATTTTAAATGGATCAATCACTTCTTCATCCCCGTGCAACACAGCTAATATAATATGCAGCATTGTCTTGACTCACTCAATATTATGTTTTCTAAGCTCCCAGGCAATGTGCGCACTTTCCTCTAATTCTTCTAATGCAAAAAATGCTTCCATGATCTTATTCCCAGCACTACCGGACCGTGATGGTGACCGGTGTTTTTAGTAATTAAAAGTGATTATAGTGAACAAGTGGATTCCTTAGCCGCATATATACTTTGTATACCAGATCACGTCACGGGCTATATCCAACGTATAAATGAGAAGACATTCGCATATGCATTATAGAACCGGCACCTGAAAAGGGAGTCAGTTCTTTTTTTGCCAAATGAACCCTTACCGTTTTACACGGTATGGGTTTCTTATTTGAAATGCGATTTTATTCAGATTAGTAAAAATTCAATGGAAAATAAGAATTTGCGGTAAAATGATTTCGGTCATTCAGAAAGATATTTTAGGAGTGTCAAAAAAATGAAAAAGAAGATAAACGGCTTACTTTTGCTTTTAACGAGTATGGTTATCGTTGGTTGTGCCAACGCAGAAGGTGCAGCCCCGCCAGATAAAGAAGCAGAGCCGAAAGTAGAAGCCACGGAGACTACTGATATAAAAGGTGAAAAGGAAGAAGCTGCTCCGGAGGCTGTGGATGAGCCTGAATCAGAGGAAGCAGTCGAAGAAGAAACCCCAACCGAAACAAATGAGGCAGGGTTTCCAGGATTCAATCTCCTTGAAGTCGATGGTGGTGATTTGTCCGGGTATCGCGGGCCGAACGTCGTCGTTGACATTGGTTTTGGGGACCGTGAGTATTGGGCATTCACGAATGAATACGGACAACTGGTGCGCGTCATTGCAGACGCAATCATTTTACAGGATGACAGCACGGAGCCGGTATCATCGTCTGGCAGATACTACTCTGATGAGGCAAAGGTTCCCGGCGTCGAAAGTGATTTATTGGATGAAGGACATATCATTGCTGATTCTCTCGGAGGGGTATCGAATGCGTATAATATCACCCCTCAAGACAGCACGCTTAACCGGCATGGTGATCAAGCGTATATGGAAAAAAGTATCCGGGACGCAGGTGGAGCCACTGATTTCGAAGCCATTATCACCTATCCAAATACGGAAACGCAGATTCCTTCAAGTTATCAGTATACCTATACTTTAAAAGGAAACATAATCGTTGATAATTTCGACAATGTGAACCCTGATGAAGTAAACGAATCACTCGGTCTGACAGAAAGTAAGCCTTCCAGTTCAGAGAGCACCAACTCTAACTCAACGAATTCAAACACAGACGGCGATATCTCAAGCATTGATACCGACGGTAGTGGACTGGTGACAATCAAAGAAGCAAAAGCAGCCGGCTTCAGCATGCCAATCACAAGCGATCACTGGTTATACCCTCATATGCGGGATAATGATGGAGACGGGATGGTCGGGGAGTAGAATATTGGTACGAAGCCATAACAAAAAGCTTGGGAGTTCCCAAGCTTTTTTCGTGGTCATCATGTCAGCTGCCGCTTGAAGTCGTTTAATCAATGACACTACCTTAATTAAACGACGCCCCCGATGAAGCCGAAGACTCATCCGCCTTCACACAATCAATCGCAACAACCAGTGCAATTGTAATCGCTTCCATCTCTTCATCGTTTACTCGCACCCTGTAGCTATCGCCCCAAGTGAACCACTCCTTGCCCACTTCGCCTACGACCTTGCCATGCTTCAATACCTGAAAGTTCATATCCCACCAATTCCCCTGCACTTCAATGCCCGCCGCATCAATCGTATAACGTGCTTTTAAAAAGGAGAACTCCTTTTTGATCGTCAATACGTCTTGACCATTCACCTCAACCAAAAACTTCGGTAAAAAGCTGAACACCTTTTTCGTGATGAGTGCCACTTCTTCCCTGCTTGTATTCATAATGGAGAACGTCTTCGGGACCTTCATAAAACTTCCCTCTACATAATATCGATCCTTCTCCTCCTGATCCTTCACCGTGAATTTCTCGCTGAGACTGAATACCTTTTGTTTTATATATAGCTGTCTCATGATTCTGCCTCCCCCTAAAAAGTCTTTACTTTATTTACGATTGAAACGGGCGTTGGTTCCAAAATTATGCATTCCTTATTATCACTCATCCGCTTTTCTTCAATCCTTATTACCGTCTTAACCATCACTTACCGTTATATCTATTAGTTTTATTCAGAATTTACAGATTATAATATGTAAAATTATGTTAGTATATAAGTGGATTCTTACTTTTAAGCAGGAGCCTTTTAGAAGCGCGGGAGATAGGTTTTGAATCCTTATATTCAATTAAATAAAGGAGAGATAAACAATGAGTAAATCGTTCATTGAACAAGTCCATTACATTAGAATCCCTGTACGAGATTTAGAGGAGTCTGCACAGTGGTATAGGGACGTGTTGGGACTGCAATTGCTGACCATTACAGAGGATCCATATGCGGTTATAAAAATAAATGATGGACCATTTTTACTTATCTTAGTCCCAACTGCTGATGAAACCTATGCACATTTTACAATGAATAATGAGCCAGCCTTTAACATTGGCTTTACCAGTCCTGAATTATCTAAATTCCATGAACATCTAGCAGATCATGGCGTCAGGGTTGAGGATATACAAGAAGATAATGGACATGCCTATTTTCACTTTTACGATCCAAATGGGAATAAACTTCAAGTGCACTGGTGAGTTGCGCCCCAATAACATGGGCCTGCTCCCGGGCATGCATGCTTTCGTTTACCGGGGGACAGACCCATATGATTGGATTATGAAGCGGAGTTTTCTTATAAAATGTTCCTATCTCCCCTCACCCTTAAAACTCACTTTTCTTCTTCCGATTTCTCAAGAACGCAACCAGAAGAAGGAAGATAGGAATGATCACTAAGAGCGGAATATGTAAGACAAACATCACGATCTTTAATCCTTCATGGATATGCTCTTGGAAATTGCTCGCAATCGTCATCGACATAAATAAGACGACGAGACCCAATGGATAACAGAGCCGTGAAGGCGATTTAACCTTAAATAAGCTGGCGGATCCTATGACAGCTGCATAAAACAACACACTTATCTTAAAGAAAATCCCAATCACTAAGGCAAGCATAAAAAACACATCCAGGCGTTCCAGGAAATCAGCTACCTGGATAGTTTGAACCGTACTAAGAAGCGGAAATTGGGAACGTGCAGTCAGGTCTACACCAAGCACGCTAATGTTAATGAGCATCGTAAGAATCAAATTGATTCCACTTAATCCTGTTGCACAAAACATCGTCAGCCTTACCTTCTTGGGATTGTTCAAATACGGCAATATCATGGTGAACACAAACACTTCTGCAAAGGGGAAATATAAGGTTTGAGTAAATACCACTTTCAGGACAGGGACAATTCCTTCTTCAAGTACGGGTTGTAAGTTGGTCATATCGATTAAACCAGAACTCACAATCAATATAAACCCAATGACCGAAAGCATAAACATTAGGATAAAAAGCAGTTCTCCCGATCTCGCGATGACCTCGATCCCTTTTCGCACCATATAGATAATGACCAGTATTAACAATGCATTTGCAATGAACAGCGGAGTTTCAGGATAGGCAAAGGTTAACAGCATTTCACCAAAATCGCGAAGGATCCTGGAGGCATCATACATAAAGTAAAAAAGATAAAGAAAGGCAATGACGGCGCCAGGCACTTTTCCCACGATCTTTTGTATGTACTCTGTAGGCAAAAGGTCGGGATAATACCAATAAAGTTGATGATAGACAAGTAAAAGAACAAAACTGACTGCCATTCCCAGCAGAATGGCTAACCAGGCGTCCTGTTTTGCGTCTATCGCAAGGGGTACTAGTAAAGCACTCCCCAGTTCAAACAAAACCATTAAGACAAAGAGCTGGCTGGCACTGATTTTTGCTTTCTCCACTCTGCTGGTACCTCCTTTTCATCACTGTTGGTTTTCTTCGATACTTGAAAGAAACGATTTATTTCGTAAGCCGGCACGACGGATGTAGGCTTCGACCGTAATATCCACCTTCAATTCTGGAAAATACACCTCATTCCACATCGGCTTCAGCCTCTTCCAGTCATTCGGATTTGAACGTCGGATGACATCTCCAAACTCAAAGATATCTGCTTTATTTTCTTGAGCCTGTTCAATCGCTCTTTTTATTTCTTTTTTAACCTCTTTTTCCAATTCTTTTTCCATTTTTGATATAACCTTCACATCTGTTATATCCACCGGTACATTCATTTCCCCTATGGCTCCTTCCATGCGGGTATGAATAGAGATCGTGGGGCGGCCATTCTTCACATCCGCTGATACATCCGTTTTTTGACGGACAGTTTGATAGGAGATGGCATCTTTTTTTCCTTTCCAATCGATGTTGATGTTTGTCCCTTTGATTTTATCCAGAATCCATACCGTTCCTCTGGCTTTTGTCCCATACAACCAATCGACTAGTTTTCCTTCTTTTATTATGGCGATCCCACTGGCTTGAAGGGTAGATTCAGGCTCACTTTCCTGAATGTTCTCTAACTGGCTGGCATGCTTGGGATTTCCTGCAAGACGGAACCCTGATACCACGGTATCCCCATTTGGGGATTGCAGGCCCTTCATGACGTCTTGAACCGATGTCTTAATGCTTTTCCCCCCAATCTTTTGGGTGAATTCCAGGGTTTTCAGCACCTTGTTAGCCGGTATCTTATCAACGGGGGTTAATGCCTTCACTAGTTCTTCTGCAGTTGATTGATGCGTAATCACCATGGTTGTGGTAATTCGAAATTCATGATCCCGATCGATCGCATCGATGATTGTATCCACTCCTTCTTCTCTTGCCAGGTTCTCCCCGACGACCACCAGGTTAGTATGTGCATAATATATTCTTCGGGATATTTTGCTGGATGCACTCCTGCTTGCTTCCACCAAATTATTACCTGTAGCCGAATAGATTGTAACAGGCGGGCTTTGATTACCACCCCCGCGTATGCCTCCAGCCACATTCCCGGGATTGATAATTTGAAGTGTCAGGGCATATTTCCCTTCTTCTGTTTTATCTACTCCCATGGCCGCCACGATTGCAA
Organism: Bacillus sp. Marseille-Q1617; assembly: GCF_903645295.1. Lineage (NCBI taxonomy): Bacteria > Bacillati > Bacillota > Bacilli > Caryophanales > Bacillaceae > Bacillus > Bacillus sp. Marseille-Q1617. The sequence goes on along the minus strand of NZ_CAHJXM010000003.1, from coordinate 829,437 downwards.
GATCAGTTAACTCTTTTTTGCTCCAGCAACCTGATAACAAGACGGCGATTGTCATCCACACGATAAGGAAAACCAGCTTATGCTTCATTTCTGCCACCTTCTTCAAAATCCCGATTGACCATACCGCGGGATGCAGGAGGCTGAGGACGCTGACTCTTACCTTCCCGTCGGGTATTCGCACTTATTAAGCGTGGTCTTTGTCTTAGTGTCCACCATGGCAGCCTTATGAATGTATCTCCATTATTTACAGGAGTAAAGGGAGCAAACGGGGCCATATAGGGCACCCCGAATGAACGTAAGCTGCATAGATGGACGACCATCATCAGAAGGATTAAAATGATTCCGTAGAAACCAAATGTGGCTGCACTTATCATAAACAAAAAACGAAGCAACCGGACAGAAATGGCCATATCAAAAGACGGAGTGGCAAAACTGGCAATCGCCGTGATCGATACGATAATGACCATAGCAGGTGACACAATGCTCGCTTGAACCGCTGCCTGTCCAATAACAAGGGCGCCGACAATGGATACAGCCGACCCAATCGCTTTAGGCAGGCGGATCCCTGCTTCCCTTAAGATTTCAAAGGTTATTTCCATAAGTAGAGCTTCCACGAATGCGGGAAAAGGCACGGCTTCCCTCTGGGCTGCAATGGCCACTATGAGTGTTGTGGGAACCATTTCCTGGTGGTAGGTTGTGACTGCCACAAAGGTAGCAGGGGCAATAAGCGAAATGAAAAACATCAAAATACGTAAAAGTCGGATCGATGTCGCAATATCAAAACGCATATAATAGTCCTCAGCCGATTGGAAAAATTGAATAAACACAGCAGGGGCAATCAGTACAAAAGGCGTTCCATCGACAAAAATCGCAATCCTTCCCTCAAACAGATTCCCTGCCACAACATCCGGTCTTTCGGTGTTGAAAATAGTTGGAAATGGCGTCATGGTTTGATCTTCAATTAATTGTTCGATATAGCCTGATTCCAAAATGCTGTCAATGTCAATCTTGTTTAATCGCTGGCGGACTTCTTCAATCACTTGATCATTGGCAATGCCGTTTATGTACATAAGCGTCACATCTGTTTTGGTCACGCGGCCAACCTTAAAGGACTCCATCCATAAATCGGGAGTCTTAATAATGCGGCGTACCATGGATGTATTCGTCGCAATCGACTCTGTAAACGCTCCTTTGGGACCGCGGACCACCATTTGAGTGGTGGATTCTGATATTGGACGTTTTTCTCCACCTTGCGTACATGCACTCAGAGCCTTGGCTATACCATCCACCAGGACAATGGTATCACCTGCCATTAAGGATAAAAACAGGTCATCCCAAGTATTGAAGGATGACACGTTACCAACCGTCATCATGTCTTCAGAGATCCGATCCAACGCATCCTCCTGAATCACTTTTTCTTTATCATCATCTTTCATCATGGATTGCAGTAAGAACTCTTCAATCGATTGATTGTCTACGATTCCTTCGATATACACAATGGCTGTTTTAATATCGGAGTATCTCCCCAATTTCAATTGACGAACGACGACGTCTGAACTGTTGCCCGTTTTCTGTCGAATGATGTCAAGGTTGGCTGATAATGACTCTTGTATATGGTCTTCCGAGTGAACCGCAGCTTGATTTTCAGCATCCGGCTGCAGTTTCTTTTTTCGTTTTCGACCTTTAAAGAACGAAGACATACAATCAGGCACCCTTCTTTTATTTTTTATTACTTTAACCCTATCAGGGGTTATTATGTAATTTTTAACAAAAGATATGACTGTATGATACCGGACCAAAAAGAAAACCTAGTAGGAGGAGAGTGATCCGCATGAAAATCATGGGTATATCCCTTTTAATGTTGGGATGTTTAATGGCTTTTTCCCTAAGCCTCGATATCCTGCAGGGGTTTGATATATCGCAGGCCTGGCAAAATACGGTCAGTCCATTTCAGGTAATGGAAGTGGTCGAATTATTCGTGCTCTATTTCCTCCTATTTCTATTTTTCGCTGAAACTGCCTATTATTTTATAAAGGGCAAAAAGAAAACAGGTAGGTAATCATGTCCCGGAGACCCTTCTTAGGAATACTTTTTTAAATCCAAGAAAAAAATTATAATCAACAAACATAGAAAGAGGTGTATTTTACATGAAGAAATCTCTGCCTTCCATCCTCTTAATGATCACGTGTACACTTGTTCATTTATATTTCACACATCTGGGACAAGAACTGAACCGGAAACGCTTTATTGTAAGCGGCATCGCGTTAACCCTTTTTGGTATTTTGTATTCAACTTTACAAACCATCATTATTATAAAAGCTGGTAGAAGGACGAATTAAAAGCATTAGTAAACAAAAATTTAATCGATACCCAAGGAGAATAGCAAATGACACGACATACGAATCAAGCATCGAGGAATAACTCAATTTTTTGGATAGGGATAGGAAGCGCTATCCTTACAAGCATCTTCAGCACAATTATCATCTCGTTACTTTTAAGAATCGATAAGAAGACTCATTAAAGAATGGTTAATAAATCCATTGGCTGCTCCCTACTCGGGGCTTTTTACACTCCAAATATTTAAAATAAAAATAACACCACATAATGAAATCCCAAAAAGGACCAATTCCCCGGATTCATTAACCGAAAAACTGGTCCTGATTTTATGACGACTATGAACTTACCACTTCTTATTCATCTTATTTAAAATACTTCTTCCTCCAATTAAAATTGTAGAAATTAAGGAATACGGTTACTATGGATATAATCGATCCTTCAACCACGTTTCTCTTTCTAATTCATAACGCAGTCTTATATGTTTGCGGTCTTCATCCGCTTGCCAAAACTCCACAGAATTTGCTTCCACTCTGTACAAAGTCCAATGCGGGTCTACTTGATCTGGATCCAGTTTCATCTGTTGGATTTGCTTGCTTAATGCCTCTTCAAATTCTTGCTGATCATTTAAAATGGCACTTTGTTTACCCAATAAAGCAATGGCCCGGGCCACTGTACCCCTGCTTAAAAAATCCTTGCTGTTCTGTTCTTCATCCATTTTCATTGCTTTTCCCCGTATCCTGACCTGCCTTCCGATAAGCGGCCAGTAAAAAGTTAACGCCACATAGGGATGAGCCTCGATCTGTTTCCCTTTTTCACTTTGGGAGCTGGATGCAAAATACCAGCCCTTCTCATCAACATCTTTCAAGATGAGTATACGCGCATCCGGGAAACCGAAGTTGTCTATTGTAGAAAGAGTCATGGAGTGAGGTTCAGGAATGCCTTTATCAACTGCTAATTGGAACCAATCCAGAAACAGTTCATGCGGTGATTGGGGTGCATCATTAACATTAAAATAAGGGAAAGGTCCCGTAAGTGTCTTTAAATTTCTTATCCTATTCATCATGCTCCTCCAATCTACCGATTCTGTTCAGAGTGTGCCCCCCACCGTGTTTGGCGGACCACACACTCATTTAAAAAGACAGGTACTTTTTTAAATGAGTGTACCCCAGAAATTATTTAAAAATAAGTAATCATCATTATGAAAAAACTGATAACGTTAAATAGCACGGAGCCATAAAAAACCGATCCTACATTTGCTTTAAGTTCATTGTCTTTTTGGATCTTCCACCCTGCCTCACTTGCTTCCATAGTGGCTCCTTTTGATAAGGCCCCTCCACTGCTGTTAAAGAAGAAAAGGGCAACCGATAAACCAAGGCCAATAAAAAAGCTCCACTCACCATATGTAAAAGAAAAAATGATACTTGCCACCCAAACAATTAAAGCTATGACGGCAGCTGACACGAATGATTTTCCGATTATTTTTTTCAAATAATCCCCCCTCATTATTAGTATTCTACGGATTATGAATTAAAAGAGTTTCATTTTTTCAGTTGAAAATATCATTCCGTTCGTTCAGGATCAGATCTCCGCCGCTGGGGACAGACCACAAAATCTTTGGAAACAGACCATTTTTTCATAAAAATACATGCAAAACTCGAACGTTTCTTCTAAATTCAAGTTTTCATCCACCCCAACCCAATCATTTACTGCCGAATTGCCCCCATTTCTCACCTAATCAAACAAAATCCAGTCCCACCTTCCCCACGCTCACTCTCTTATTATCGATTTCTTCAAAAGTATTATCGAAATTCAAAGATTAATTATCGAAATGAGGATTGTCGCTGCTATCTATAATCTATAATCCAGTTAAACGATCGGGTTACCCTCGTTATAATCGAATTCGTTCTGATATTATCTAACAAATTCAATTAAGACAGCATCCCTCAACTAAATCATAAGCAGCCAAGTCCCTATGATTCCAGTAAATCGGGCTCTGCCCCAGACCATATCCCCGCACGCTTCCCTCTCCCCTCACCCATTACGATGAATTCATTTATTTATATAGTTTTCTTTTCACCAATGTTAAGAAAACCAAGACTTCCCGCCTACAGAAAAATGGTGAAATCTGCTAACGTTCTCCCAATTATAGAAATATTTAAACAATAACCCATCTTTTTACCCAGGAATGCCGACCCTCCTGTTCTATCCTCCATTTACATTCATTTACAACAAATTAAAAATGGTCTCCTATACTATGAGTTGTTACATTCAATCGATTCTTGAAAGGAGTCATCAGCATGACAAATGAGAGACCGATGGAAAATTGGATTCAGAAACTTAATGAAGAGACCTTACATAAAGGGGTCGACCGCCGAAGCTTCCTTCAAGGCGCGGGAAAAGTCGCTGGCATTTCTTTAGGAATGGTGATTGCGCAGTCGATGGGCGGCTTTTCTGTGTCTGCAGAAGAAGAGGGATTACAGGATTATCCGTTTTTACTTGGGGTGGCTTCCGGTGACCCGCTTCCTGACAGTGTCGTGTTATGGACACGTTTAGCCGTCGACCCGCTTAATGGCGGCGGTATGCCTGACCGTAACATTCCCGTGAAGTGGGAGATCGCAAAAGATGAACATTTCCGCCGCATCGTTCAGCGCGGTACGGAAGTGGCAAGTCCGGCCCTCGCACACTCCGTCCATGCCGAGGTAGGGAACCTGGAAGCAGGCACAGTATACTATTACCGGTTCAAGGTCGGGAAGGATTTCAGCCCGATTGGAAAAACGAAAACCCTTCCTGGACGGAATGCAGATGTTGCTAGCCTCTCTTTCGCCTTTGCTTCCTGCCAGCAGTATGAGCACGGCTATTATACTGCCTACAAGCATATGGCAAAAGAAGACCTCGACCTCGTTTTCCATCTTGGAGACTATATTTATGAATATGGTCCGGATGAGTATGTAGCAAAGACAGGTAATGTACGACATCATAAAGGACCGGAAATTCGTTCTCTTGAGGACTACCGGAACCGTCATGCCCAATACCGTTCGGACAAGGATTTGCAGGCTGCTCATGCGGCTTTCCCTTGGGTGGTCACATGGGATGACCATGAAGTGGAGAACAACTATGCCGACATGATTCCTGAAAAAGGACAGTCTGTCGAAGAGTTCGTAAAACGGCGTGTCGCTGCTTATCAGGCCTACTATGAACATATGCCGCTGAGACGATCGTCGATGCCGCACGGAGCGGACATGCAGCTTTACCGTCAGTTCTCATACGGAAACTTGGCTAATTTCATGGTTCTCGATTCCCGCCAGTATCGTTCGGATCAGGCGAATGGGGATAAAAGCTCTCCACAGACGGCAGAGTCCCTGGATCCTTCACGCACATTATTAGGCGCCGAGCAGGAAGAATGGGTCCTTGATCATCTGGGCAAATCCTCCACTTCCTGGAATGTACTTGCCCAGCAGATCTTTTTTGCCAAACGAAACTATGGCCCAAGTCCTGATCAACCTCGTTACAGCATGGATGGCTGGGACGGCTACACACCAGCGAGGGAGCGCATCACTGAATTTGCCCGCAAGAAAAACATGGATAACCTGATCGTCCTGACGGGTGACGTCCACGCAAGCTGGGCTTCCAATATCCTGGCAGACTTTGATGATCCGTCTTCCAAGATGCTTGGCGCCGAATTTGTCGGCACGTCCATCACCTCAGGCGGGAACGGGGCGGACAAGCGCGCAGACACGGACCGGATCCTCCAGCAGAACGAACATATTAAATTTTTCAATGATTATCGCGGGTATGTCCGCTGTCATGTCACACCGACCCAGTGGAGAACCGATTACCGGGTCGTTCCATTCGTCACCAATCCAGGTGCGGATATTTCCACGAGAGCCTCATTTGTTTACGAAAAGGATGCAGAAGGATTGAAGGAAATATCTGCATCCACCGTCCCTCAAGGGCAGCAGATGTCTGCAGAAGTGGAAGACGATCGTCATGAAGCGCACAACCGCGCCCACAAAAAGCAGGCCAATAAAGGCAAACAAAAGCAATTGAACTAGCTTAATCCAGCTTAGAGGAGGCAAAGGCAATGAATGATCGCAACCAGCAGCTGATCGGACACTTGGAAGAACTGCGGAGCCGGGCCATCAAAACTGTGCTGGCCTTTATTGGATTTCTTATAGCCGGGCTGGCTTTTGTGAAGCCGATCTACGGGTGGCTGATCAGGGGTTTGGACACGAAACTGGCGATTCTCGGACCAAGCGAAATTTTGTGGGTGTATTTGATGATAGCTGCTGTCTTTTCACTGGCGGCCACCATCCCTGTCGCTGCCTATCAAATCTGGCGGTTTGTCGCCCCGGGTCTGAGTCCAAGAGAACGAAAAGTGACGGTTCGCTTCATTCCAGCCTTGTTCTTTTTGTTCATCTTCGGCCTCTGTTTCGGTTACTTTTTACTTTTCCCGATCGTCCTGGGTTTCTTAACCACCCTGTCAGCCGGACAGTTCGAAATGATGTTCACGGCGGAAAAATACTTCCGCTTCATGATACACCTTACTGTACCTTTTGGACTTTTATTTGAAATGCCGTTGGTGATCGTCTTCCTGACGGTACTTGGCATTTTGGATCCGGCCAAATTGAAAAAATCAAGAAGGATCGCCTATTTTATGCTGATTGTCATTTCCGTGCTGATTACGCCGCCGGATTTCCTTTCGGATATACTCGTCATCCTGCCGCTTCTGCTCTTATATGAAATCAGCATAACTTGTTCAACAATTGTGTATAAGAAGCGCGCTTCCCGTTCGGAGGAGTCAAATGCAGGTCAAGAGAATTTAGTTCTAAGGAGTGAAAAGACATGATTAAACACGATATGAACAGAAGAGACTTTTTGAAAGCAAGCGGGATTGGCACAGCTGCGCTTGCCCTGGGTTCCACTGGATTGATGTCCCTTGGTGGAAATAAAGTATTTGCCGGTACTTCGCAGAACAGCAAAGCAGCCGGCGGTTATGGTCCGCTTGTCAAAGACCCGGGCGGCGTGATGGATCTTCCCCGCGGCTTCCAATACAGAATTATTTCTGAAGAAGGACGGGCACTATCGGACGGCAGGCCAGTCCCTGCCAAGTTCGATGGGATGGCCGCCTATGCAGGCGCCCATAACTCTACTATTCTCGTGAGAAACCATGAATTGAGCGGAAACAGCAAATACCCCGTTATCGGGAAAAATCCTTACCGTCGTGAAGAATCTGGCGGAACCACTTCCTTAGTGGTCGGACCTGATCGCCAAGTAAGGAAGGAATATGTCTCTTCTTCCGGTACCATCCGTAACTGTGCAGGCGGGGCGACTCCATGGGGCACATGGCTCACTTGTGAAGAAACGCTCGAAGAAGGCCACGGCTATGTGTTCGAAGTAGATCCAAACAACCCTGAAGATAAGATTTCAAAAACTCCGATCCGCGACATGGGTGCCTTTTCCCATGAAGCCACGGCCATAGACCCGGCAACCGGGATCGTCTATCTGACCGAAGATGCCGGTCCAAGTTATTTGTACCGCTTCCTTCCCAATGACCGCAGCCAAAGGGTCGGTGCCCTGCAAAAAGGCGGAAAGCTTCAAGCGGCGGCTTTCGAAGAGATGAGCATGGACGAAACAAGCCAGTTCCATACAGGTCAGAAATTCGGGATTGTATGGAAAGATGTAGATCCTGAGAAACCGACCCTGGATGCAGGCAGAAAAGGATGCATTGCCTTCAGTCGTCTGGAGGGTGCTTATTTTGAAGGCGGCGTGTTCTGGTTCGATGATACATCTGCCGGGGACAAAGATCTGGGCCGCGTCTACCGCTATATTCCGGCCACCAATACACTGGAGCTATTCTATGAATCTACTGCACAAAATGATCTGGAAATGCCTGATAATATCTGCATCACTCCATGGGGAGATCTGTGGATAGCTGAAGACGGCGGCGGTGTCGACCGTGTCATCGGGATGACACCGGAAGGCGAAACATACGTGTTCGCAGAAAATAAAGTAAACAATTCCGAGCTTGCAGGGCCGACGTTCTCTACAGACGGCCGGACATTCTTCATCAATATCCAGTCACCGGGGATGACCTTTGCCATCTGGGGACCATTCGCCAGAAAAAATGCATCCCGCAGAAGACTGATGGGCCATGCCGCCCCGCCGGCTGCCTACGCACCGAAAATCTCTGACAAACTATCAGGCTTTGCAGAAGTTCAGGGAATGACGGACTTAGAAGCAGCAGCGTTCGAGCGCCACGGTATGCCAATTCTATAAAACCAACAGGAGGCGAAAAGTATGCTAACGAATATCGGAATTCCAGGATTAATCCTTGTATTGGTGATCGCGCTGATCATCTTCGGCCCTTCCAAACTCCCGGAAATCGGACGGGCTTTCGGAAGCACATTAAAAGAATTCAAAAGCGCCACCAAAGACTTAGTCAATGGACACGATGATGAGAAGAGTCCTCCTGCAGACGAAGGACAAAGACTGAAAGCCGTGGAAAAAGAGAAACAGCATACGGGGAGCTAACATTCAGCGTAAAAAAACGTCCAGGGTTTTTTAACTCTGGACGTTTTTGATAATGGAAATCGTTTGGTTTATCTATTAACTCTCTCCTCTTTCTCTCTCAAATAATTCTCATACACCTCTCTTGCCTTATCCGGCTTCGGCATTTCCTTCGCCACTCTTCTATGTATATCATTCAATAGATAAAGCCCCCTGAACAAACAACCTGCAATGATGCCAAAAGCAAGGACGCCGCCAACCCAAGGTCCCGATATAAACAAAACCAAACCTAGTATACTCGCTAAAAAAATCGATAGGATCAAGTACAAATGAAAAAATCCCCTTTTCCTGAATATTTGTTCCCCGTAATCTCTGACAGTTTTCAACTTCACTGACATTCCTTCCTCATTACGTCAAAAGTCTGAACCCCCTTCAATCTTTCCTACGAAGAAAAAACCTGTAATCACCCGTATACTATATAAAAAGAGGAGCTTCACAAAAACCAACCAAAGGAGAAAAGAGCTATGAAACTATTTCATTACCACTACTGGACTGACAAAGTAAAAGAAATGGAACACTTTTATCAGCAGCTCGGCTTTGAAACCGTGCTGAGGGTCGGCAGACTGGATGGTGAGATGCAAACCTTCAATCCCCCGTTGACCTGGGATGATTTTAAAGGAAAAGAGATTGCCTTCAGGATCATCGAGATGGTCAAAGGCCAGACTAATATGACATTCGGACAGGGCAAGCGTGACCGGTTCGACCATATCGGTGTGATGGTGAACGAAGAAGAATACAGCGGAATTATTGACAGGGCGGCCGAACTGGACTGGACCGTTAACGAAGGCGAACGGCGAACCTTCATTTCGACTCCATGGAAGTTCCGGATAGAGCTTCAACGAAGAAGTGATGTGGTGGCGGAGGAGCAGCATACAGTAATTCGTCAAATGAAAATGGATGTTCCTTTTAATGAACACCCAGGATTGCTTGCCCGGTTGCTGGATCTGGATGTACTTCAAGAGGATGAGTCGTTTGTAAAGGTTGGGAATGATGAATGGAGCATTGTCTTCAATAAAGAGATGGATGTTCGTTTGAATGCTGTTCATTTTACAGGTGACGGGATGAATGAGGTGGATCCTGTTGGGGTTAGGTTGAACTGACCAAGTTCTCCCCAGACATCAAAAAGGGTCTGCCTCTAACGGGTGCGGTTTAGGGGGTGTGCTTGATGCCACATATATTAAAATTTATAACCTTTTTGAACCATCCGATACATCCTCCATTAATAACTGTGAATAAATTAACATTGTATCCAACATAAATTGTGGTTTGATGGAAGGATTACAGGAAAGTTTCTCTAGATGTATTTACCTGTACCTCTCTTCAAATAACACCACCCCTCGATCCCGATGTGTTCTTCATTGTTTATTTCCATTTTGTAAGGGAAAGACACTACTAACACAATAAAAGGAGGAATTCATTATCGCACACGATCCAAAAAAAGCAGCCGCCCAAATGAATGAAGATAAAAAAGAGGAAATCCTTCAGCATTTCGACTCTTTTAAGAATTACCTTGGAAATCAGGTTCAAAGGGGAGAGAAGCTGGGTCTTGGTGAGGAGGCTCTTTCGAAGGGTGCTAAACGCGTTGCAGACTATTTAGCGGAGCACGAGGAGCCTCGAAACCGGGAACAGAAAGTGCTGAATGAGATGTGGAACGTGGCCAATAAAGAAGAGCGGGAACATATGGCTCATGTACTGGTCAAGCTTGCTGACCAAACCAATTAAATCACGCAGTAACGCCCGCATCGATTTAGACCGCTGCGGGCGTTTTTTTTGTCTTGTAATATAAATTGGTACTGACATAACAATTTTCAATTAAAGCCCCCCGTTAATGGAATAAGCCTATTATTCACAACGACTGAATACTCTTTCAAATTCACTATCTATTATTAGTTGTTATCGCGGGACCAAAAATCCCCCCCATTTAAACACTCACCTTTTTTTATTTTTCTCAGGAGAGCGTATGGATGCCTATACTGTACGAGAATAGTAAGCTACATCGGTAACTCTGCCTCTTAGATTCGATTCAGGCAACACCGCTACCAAAGTAAATCCGAGTTTTTCAATTAACTTTATTGACTGCATATTTTTATTATCTATAGTAGCAGATAGGCGTTTAAGGTTTAATGTGCTTTTACAATGCTTAATGACCGCGGAAACCGCTTCATACGCAAAACCGCTTCCCCAATGCTCCCTCATGAAGCGATAACCAATTTCGCCAAGATAACCTTCTGCTATTTCTGGAATCATTACATCACCGATGAATTCATCAGTATCTTTTAATGCGACAGTCCATTTTGTTTCAGTACGGTTCCTAACCATTTCTACCATTGAGTGTTCATCACGAGGGGGATTACTTCCAAGAAATTCTCTTACCTCATCATTGTTAAACATCTTAAGCATATTGGGAATGTCTTTTTCCGCTCTCGGACGTAAAATCAATCGTTCTGTTTCAATTTTCGGTGCTTCTTTTTTTACCATGATTTATTCCAGCCTTTCGTACTTATATAAATAATCTGTCTTGTGAACGGTATTGAACTTCATCGTTTGTTATCTCCTTATGAAATTTATAATATAATTCGATACGATTATTTTTTCTTCACTTTCCAAATCCTCCTTTTGCTTGTTTTCCCATCATCCTGCCGAATACTCGAAAAAGGCAATAGCGTATCAATTATCAGAACTTCAGTTATTTCGCCTGTTATGTATACATAAAGACCTACAAAATAAATGCATATTATATAAATGAAATAACATTAAGAAGTAATTATTTCTTATCTTTTCGTTCAAAAATGATCGGTGCTATATTTAGTAAGATAGAAACAATTGTCAAAAACCATAATGCCCTTGCCATTCCAGGTACTACATCCGATAAAGCCGCCCAGTCTTCTACTTGTACCCACCGGGACACATAGCTGTAATCTGCACAAAGTGTTAATGCTGTAAATGATAATCCCATCGCCATAGCAAGCTTATAATCCTTTCCTGCTTTATACATATAAAGATTTATAATAGTTGCTGCTATAGCAATAACCCCTAATATTACCCACATAACCTACCCATACCTCCATTATTTTCAATATCCATTATTTTCAATCTTATCACATAAATCCTTCCAAATGGACCCGTAAAAGGAAGGTTCTCCGCTGGAATAGTCATTTAACACCCTTTTTTTCAGCTGGACAATCATGATTGTCCACTTGATCATGAAGCTGAAGTGTCAATTTCTCAAAAATAAAGCAGGTCTAATTCATATGCGAATTAGACCTGCTATCTGTAATTCCCTCTTCCAAAACTGAACCCCTTAGTCTGCCAGTGCTTTACCGAGGGACAGACCCGGATCTTTTATAATGCTCCCGAAGAAACTCCATGATTTCCTCATTGATTTCGCCCTGACGTTCTGCCGAAGGAAAATGCCCCATCTCCAGTCCTCTGAAGGAAACGAGTTGAGGAATGATATCCTCCGCCTTCTCTTTCAACCTGCCCGCAGGAAAGAAAATGTCCTGCTCCCCCGCAAACACCATGGTTGGGGCAGAGTAATGCTGCAGCTCTTGTTTCTCCGACAGCTTCGGCATGTCCTGTTCAAGTTTTACATGCTTGAACACGTCGCCAATGATGTCCCTGTCCAACTTCTTCATGGAACCGGAAGCCATGATATCAGCGATCCGGTCCAGGGACTTCTCTGACCCCGCCGCTTTAAATAACATCATCGGTACCAGGATGTCCTTGATCATCCTGCCTTTCGATCCCATTTTGATCCCTGCCGGTGACACGAGCACCGCACAGTCGATTTTTTCCGGCATGAACACAGCCAGCCTCAGGATGATCCCGCCTCCAAAGGAAGGACCGACAAATGCGCATGTCTCGATTTCTAATTCGTCCATCAGATCACTGACCCAGCATGCATAGCTGTGATCTTCACCGGAAATCCGCGTCTCGGCACTGAACCCTGGATGGCCGATCGTATCGGGCGCATACACCCTGTACTCTTTCACAAGCGGCGAGAACCAGGACATCGTCATTGGGTTGATGCAGTTGCCTCCTTGAAAGACGAATAAAGGTTTTCCGTCAGCGGGTCCTGCCGTAAGCAAATGCGTCTTTCCGAATCTCGTGTTTATGTACCTTCTCTCCACGGGGAAGTCCAGAGTCTTTAAATAGTCCTGATAGTGCCGCTGGATGCGTGCCTTCCCTTGTTCACTCTTATAAATCGTTTCTTTTCCCATTTGGTCCCCCATCTCCCATCCGATCTGCCCGCTTATTTCTTGAAGTTCGTGCAGGTTACGTTCTTTCATTATATTCCATAAAGACATCATACATCACCTGTGCTATAGTATCCTAGTATTCCATTTGAACGGAGTGATGATATGAATAAAACAACTGTGAAAGAAATCACCTTGATCATCGTCGGGTCCCTCTTCTTTGCCCTCGGGGTGAACTTGTTTGCGATTCCGAACGAACTTGGGGAAGGCGGCGTGACGGGGATCTCGATGACCCTTTATTATGTCCTTGGCTGGTCACCGGGTATCACGAACTTCGTCATGAACGGGGCGCTGCTCGCCATCGGATACAAGGTGCTCAACAAACGGGTGACCTGGTATACGATGCTTGCGATTTTCTTCACGTCCCTCTTCATTAAATTCACTGAAGGTATGGGAGAATCGGTCGATATCATGCTAGGTACTGTCTTTGCCGGTGTGTTCATCGGGCTGGGGCTAGGTCTTGTCCTGCGCTCGGGAGGAACGACGGGCGGCTCGACCATCATTGCCCGCATGCTCAATCAGCATTTCGGCTGGGCGGTCAGCACGACGATGTTCGTCTTCGATATCCTGGTTGTACTCGGTTCTTCTTTTGTAATCGGGATCGAGAATACGATGTATACTGGAATCTCCATCTATATCAGTACGAAAATTTTGGACTACCTGATTGATGGTTTTGACACCAGAAAGGCTGTCACGATTATTTCCGCCCATACGGACGACATCGCAGAAAAAGTGAGCGCCGAAATGGACCGCGGAGTGACCGTCATCAACGCAAGAGGACATTATTCAAAAGAGTCCAAGGATATCCTGTATGTGGTGATCAATAAGCAGGAGCTGTTCCTCTTGAAAAAGATGATCCAAAAGATAGACGAGAAAGCCTTTGTGGTTGTCCATGATGTGAGGGATGTGTTCGGGGAAGGGTTTACGTTTCCGAAGACGTGATGGTGTTGGATCCCGGGACAGTACTCCCTATTCAGGCTATAATATAAATAGCTTTTGCATGGATTCTTAAAGAAAGGAATGAACGAAATGGAATTCATACAGCTTGATCTGACATTTACATTTAATGACCACGAAATGTCCATTCACCCCACTGTCATAAGCTGTGAAGGTGATGTGACATTGGTCGATTGCGGTTACCCGGGCATGCTCCCATTATTGGAGAAGGAACTTACACGTAAAGGAATCCCGCCCGGATCCATCACCCGAGTGATCATCACTAATCATGATGACGACCATATGGGAGCCTTGCATGAGTTAAAGGAAAAGTATCCTGCCATCAAAGTGGCAGCAGGTGAAATAGAAAAAGACTATATCGATGGAAGCAAGAAGTCGCTCCGCCTTATTCAGGCAGAAGACATGCTGGACGTATTGCCAGCAGAACAAAGAGACTTCGGGTTATCCTTCATCGATCGCCTCAAACAGGTAAGAAGCGTCCCCGTCGATATCGTACTGAGGGACGGAGATCTATTGAAATGGGCCGCGGATTGCAAAATCCTATTAACACCTGGGCATACACCAGGTCACATATCCATCGTCAGCGAAAAACTTGACGCTGTCATCACAGGGGATGCCGCTGTTATGGAAAATCATGCTTTGGCGGTTGCCAATCCGCAATTTGCCCTGGATTTAGAAGCGGCCGAAGAATCACTTAAAGAGGTCATCAATTTAAACATGAAGTATTATTATTGTTTTCATGGCGGGATGTTTGTGAATAAGAAAACAAGCAGGTGACATTTGTCCCTGCTTGTTTTTCGTAGGATAACCGGAGGTGATGCCTGCCGCATTAATGTTTTTGTATACTGAGGGCAGCCCCCAGATCTTGAGTTGACTCCAATTTCTATCTAAAATGATCTTTTTTCTTTAAAAAATTGACCTTTTTCAAGAAATTCATGCCCTTGCCTCTATCCGATCCGACAACTAACAGCTCAATTGCCCCCTTTCTTCAACCAATCAACTCAAAATCAGCTGCCTGTTGTAGCCCGCTTACAGCTTATTATCAATTTCTTTCATTTTATTATCGATATTGAAAGATTTATTATCGAAAATGACGATTCTATTATCGAATTGTACAAATTGGCTTTGTTCAATTATCGAATTTGTGGTTATATTACCGCTCTTAATCTCGTTAAAACCAATTCAATATAGTTATTATCGAACCTGGCAAGCATAGGCGATGAGGATAACAATTAATCAATATTCTTTCTATAAACCACATAAAAAATGAAAGATTCTATTTACGCTACTTCCTAAACCGGTACCCCACACCCCAAATCGTCTCGATAAACTCAGGCGATGAAGGGTCCTTCTCAATCTTCTCCCTGATCTTCCTGATGTGAACCGTCACCGTCGTCACATCCCCCAGAGAATCATAGCCCCAGATGCGTTCGAATAGATGCTCCTTGCTGAAGACCCGGTTTGGATTGGTGGCGAGAAAATACAGGAGGTCGAATTCTTTGGCCGTCACGATCTTTTCTTTGGAATCGACGAAGACCCGGCGTGAGTCAGGGTCGATGACAAGATTGTGGAATTCAATCGCCTTGTTCGTTTCTCGGTTGATGAGGCGCTCGTACCTCGCGATATGAGCTTTGACCCGGGCAACGAGTTCACTCGGCGTGAAGGGTTTAACGATATAGTCGTCTGCACCGCGGTCGAAGCCCCTGATTTTATCGATGTCTTCTCTCCTGGCGGTAACCATCAGGATCGGGATGTCGAGAAACTCCCTGAGCTGCTTGCACAGCTGGAAGCCGTCGATATCCGGCAGCATCAGATCAAGCAGGATTAGGCTGTAGGTATTATCCCTCGCGAGAGTGAGTCCTTCCCCGCCGGTTACTGCAAGGTCGCAGGCAAAGCCGTTCACATCGAGATAGTCCCGTTCCAGTTCCGCGATATCCGTTTCATCTTCTATGATCAGTATGTGCTTCATCTTCCCTCACCTTTTTCAATGTAAAATAAATGCTCGTCCCAGCTCCCTGCACGCTCTCTGCCCAGATCCTGCCGCCGTGGCCTTCCATGATCTTTCTAGCGATGGAGAGGCCGAGCCCGCTTCCGCCGGTTGCCGAGTTCCTGGACACATCCGCCCTGTAGAAGCTTTCAAAGATGCGCTGCAGATCCTTTTCAGGAATACCGTTCCCGTTATCCCTGATTTCCACTTGTACTTCTTTCTCCAGCTCGGTTAGTGTGAGAAGGATTTCTTTCTGTTTTTTATCGTTATACTTCAAGCCGTTCTGCGTGATATTCTTGATGGCCCTGCCCAGCTTTTCCCTGTCAGCTTCCACTAGGTATGAACCGGATCCATCATAGAATACCTGCACTTCCACACCCTCATTGGAAAAAGAAAGCTCCTCGGTGAAATCCTCCACATACGAATCAAGGCGTACCGCTTCAAATTGAAACGGCAATTGGTCCATGTCGAGCTTCGAATAGAGGAACAGTTCGTCGATGAGTCCGTCCATGTCATGGGCATTCTTCTTGATTTTCGCCATGTAGCGGCCCAGTTTTTCGGGTGTGTCCGCGATGCCGTCCTCAATTCCGCTCACATACCCTTTGATCGAGGTCAGCGGTGTTTTCAGGTCATGTGAAATGCTCGCGATCAGCTCCTGGCGGTTCTGTTCGTACTGCCTTTGCACCTCTTCCGCTTCCTTCAGCTTCAGGCGCATCTCTTCAAATGTGTTCGATAATTGACCGAGCTCATCCTTCTTATCAGATGCCGCACTCACGTCGAGATCTCCCTGACTGATCTTCCGGGCTGCGAATGACAGCCGCTTGATCGGTTCGATGATGCTCTTTGACATGTAATACGTCAGCAATCCGTTAGTTAAGACTAAGATAGCCACGAGCGCACCGAAGCGGAGAGTCAGGAAGATTTGCAGATCCTCCCCGTGGAACATATAAAAGAATACATACCCTGCTACGATTTCCACGATCAGCAGACCGGCAATGGGAATCAAGATCATCCCGATATTCGATAACAGCAGCCTCTTCTTGATCGACATATTCATCACCTGCTTTCCTTCCAGACTGAGGACGGACTGCCGCAGCCGACAGCCCTATTCGTTACCTCTCCATTATTCGTCCATCTTCGATCATTAATACACGGTCGCAAAGGTGAAGCACCCGTTCATCATGGGTGACCATCAACGCGGCCTTGTTTCTTGACTTCACTTCTTTTGCAATTATCTCGACGACCTTCTTCCCGCGCTCTGAATCCAGGCTCGCCGTCGGCTCATCGGCGAGTATCACATCCGGATCGTTCATGAACGCCCTGGCGATCGCCACCCGCTGCTTTTCCCCGCCAGAAAGTTTGTCGGGATAGTTCTTCAGCCTGTGGCTCAAGCCTAAGTGCTCAAGCATTTCGAGCGCCCGGTCATCATCCTTTCTGTTTCGCCCTATATCATGCACGAGGTGCAGCTGTTCTTTTACCGTCAAATAAGGGATCAGGTTCGCCGCCTGAAAAATGAACCCGATCCTGTTCAGCCGGACAGAAGGCAGCTGCGACGCCCGGTAACCCGAAATATCTTCTTCATCAATCATTACCTTTCCAGCGGTCGGAGTCAACAGGGCGCCGATGATCGACAGCAATGTACTCTTCCCGGAACCCGACGGCCCGACAATCGCAGTGAACTCCCCGCGCTTCACCTCAAATGAAATGTCCTTCAACACCTGGACCATCGTATCCCCGTCTCCAAATGACTTCGAAATGTTCTCCAGTTTTACAATCTCTTTATTCATCATCCAACCCTCCCAATCGCTTCAAGCGCATCCGTTTTTGCCACTTGGCGTACCGATAATAATGCACCAAGCAGATTTAATAGAAGAAACAGTCCTGCCGTGCCCGCCAGCAGTCCCGGTGTCAGCCTGAATGGCATATCCTCCGGGATGACCCTCGTCATTCCATACACCAGCGCCCCGCTGAAAACTAGACCGATCACCGTCAACAGACTGACCTGGGTCATGATGCTTCGTGCGATATAGCCGGTCGTCGCGCCGATCGCCTTTAGTACCCCGAGCTGATGCAGCTTGTGAATCGTAATGACATAAAAGAAAACCGTCGTCACAAACGCCGAAATGATAAACAGGAACACCACAATCATCCTCAGCGATCCCTGCGTTTCGGTATAACCAGGGATCCCTCCGACCGCTTCATCGATCGTCAGGATATCAACCCCATCAAGTGCTGCCTCCGGTCCCGAATAGAGAACCGCGTTATACATTGTTTCAGATCCCCGCTTCTCCTGAAGTCCGGTACTTAGGTCTGTATATACGACTGGAATATTGGAATACATCTGATCCTTGGAGAAGCCTGCGATAGTCAGCTCCTTGCTGGTACTCTGATCGACAACCTTATCATTCAACTGATAACCCTCTTGTTGCAGGCTCTCATCCGCAATCACTTCATGGGCTTCCAGCTCACTGATATTCTTCCCTTCCACGATATCCATCTCCGGATACGCATCTGTATCAACAGAAAAATATGTGACATCTACTTCTTCCTTGTCACTGCCTTTAAAAGAAGACATCATCGTGATAGACAATGGAGAAACCTCCCCGTCCACCGATTCATCAATCTGATGCACTTGCTTCTCACTCAGACTGGAACCGACAATCGCATCATCCGCTTCTTCATTCAGCACCACGTAGTCTGCCTCCAGATTCCGGACCGCCGCACTGTCCCCAAACCCCAGTCCATTCGCCAAACCGCTGATAAAAAACACCAGAAACAACACCGCCGTCATGATGAGCGCAATCAACGTATACCTTACTTTCGAATGCTTTAATTCCTTAAAAGCCAGAAACATCTTTATTCACTCCTTTTCTTTTCTACACTTTTTTGATCCATCAAAGGAACCGCCACCGCGCAAATCACCGCTGTAACATACGGAAGATACTTTATCCCAAACGGCTGATCGAACACTGTCATGCTTACAATCCCAATCACACTCGACAATGCAATCCCCAAAATAAACCCGCCAAATACTCCTAAAAGAATGGCCGTAAATGTTCTCATTCCACTTCACTCCTCGCTATTTTTATGAAAAATCAAACGCCACGCATTTCTAACGATCATCCATGCCTGTCCCGCGATCATGACTGCGATCACCGGATGCAGCGCACCGGCCCACGGGAGCGTCCTTGTGATATTGGCCGTAAAATACATCAGGAAGATCGAAACCATCAACGCAAGAACCTGAACCAAATACGTACGAGGCATCCTCCCAATTCCTGCAAAAACAACCATCAGTACCGGAACCATGAATCCAAAATAATGAACAAACTCAGCGTGCCTGCCCCAATTCACTGGATTCACAAACACCGCCGCCCCCGCAATCATCACCTGCGCAAGCACAGCCGCAGCAAAAAACATGGAAAGCAGCAGAAAACCAATTCTTCCAATCCGCGCTCCAAAACCATATCCTTTCATCCGTCACCCTCCCTTTCATTTGAACTACACACATCATACAAATCACTTCTAAACGAATCCTTATGAGATTCTTAAATAATTCTTAAATGTGGTAGGAAGGCAACAAAAAAAACGACAGTCCGAAGGAAACTGTCGTTTTATTCATCACACTAGCATCAAAAACCCACACAAAAAGCCAGGGAAATGTCGCTAGCTTTTTTATTTTTGTATATTAATTTGTTCAATCATTACTCTCTTTCGTCTACCCATTACTTTGGAGCGAATCTTTTTTTATCATACCAGATACATTTCCGATATAGATTTATTTTTAATGAATCCAAAGTGTTCATAAAGTTTAATCGCTGGATTATCTTTGATTACAGCTAAACGGGTAGCCGGGTACGCTTTACTAGATACGTCTATAGAGTGGGTTAACAAAAATCGTCCAAGCCCCCTCTGTTGATGTTCTGGGTCTACGGCTAAACTCATGATGAGGGGATCGTTTTCAAACTCCATGTGCAGGCAGACACCGACAATGGTGTTCGTGCTTTTATCTTCAATAACCCTTGAACACTCATCCATGATGGGATTGCTTTGATATTTTTCTATGAATTCCTCTACGTGATTCATGTAATCCTCTTTCGTTCCAATCTGTTTATAAGCTGGATTTGCTTTATAGGATTTCATAAGTAAACAGGCAATATCATTTTTATCTTCCCATGTAACAGATCTCGATCTATATCCTTCAAGAAGCACTGCATTCATTGATTGTGTAGGACGAATCATCCAATAATTCACTTCACGAACCTGGCATCCTTGTTGTACATATGCTGGGACATGTTCTTCTACAATGTCCCTAAGGTAAATTTCATCTTCCGTCTTCGATACCTTTTTTAAATAATGTAAAAGCTTGTGGACTAACCGTTCATAATCCTCATAAGGCGGCACTACAAATAAATCTGCCATGAAATTAGGTTTTAAGAAGACACCGCCAACGATGGTTTCATCTTTCATGATGAAATATCCGCAGTCAAAAATGGATACTATTTCTTTCATTGCAGCCGAGGATCTTCTAAAAAAGTAGTCTGCATATTTTTGTCCATAGTAAATGGAATAATACCGGATGTATTCTTGAGGTTCTTGATAAACTAATCTTAATCCCTCTTCTAAATCAATTCGTTTTTTTAATAATTGACCTTGCTCACTCATTTACTCTCCCCCTCCACTTCAACCAAAATGTCCAATACATGAAGAAGGGCAATAGCCGGAGATCATGATTTGATCTTCAGTTATTGCGCCCGATTGTTTACTATCACCTTTTTATTCAAAACCAAATGTTCGTCAACGAAACCCAGAAACCATCATAATGGCTGATTCCTAATGATAGGTTATTGTCTTTTTACATGATTCTTCCTACTTTAATTATACTACTAAGGATAAATGATTTATAGACTACTCTTTCTATAGATCCTGCCCTATACTGTTATATACAAATCTAAAGAATATGAGGTGTATCAGTATGAATGACAAAAAGAACGTCCTGGATCAAGGCCCTTTCTTTCATGGTACTAAAGCAAAACTAAACATTGGGGATCTATTAGAACCGCAGCATTTATCAAATTATCAAGACAAAAAATCGAACTATATCTATTTCACTGCAACCTTAGATGCGGCTAAATGGGGTGCTGAATTAGCAGCCTCTCAATCAAAAGAAAGAATTTACATTGTAGAGCCATTAGGGGATTTTGAAAATGATCCGAACGTAACCGACAAGAAATTCCCTGGAAACCCCACACGTTCTTATAGGTCTAAATCGCCTTTGAAAATAATAGCAGAATTACGTTCATGGGAAAGACATTCCGATGAACAAATCAATCATATGCTTACCTCTTTAAAAAAGTTACGTGAACAAGGGAAAGCAATCATTTACGATTGATCTCCACATTTTTTCTTCATCACCCACATACAAAGAGTTTATTCCAGGGAATCAGCAAGGGTATATCTTTCGTCATGAAAGGTGTGTCATCCCTTCCCGGATGCTTTTGGCTTCTTTAACGATTGAATGGATCAGTGTCGACACGCTTTGTTCTTTAGCTAATCTGGGACTTTGCCCAGACCAAAGGGACATAAAAGCATCTTTGCCTTGTAGTGAAGATGCTTTTCTTATACTTTTAGTCAATGAATTCTGAATGGGGAAGTCCGGCAATAGCGCTTCCCATTCCTGCATATCACTCGTGAATTTATTCTTTATACCTCTTGCCCATTTACCGGAAAAAGAACGCGTCAAGATGATGTGATCTTCTTCGGTTTGTAGAATTGCCTCTTTATGCAGACGATTAGCACCACTTTCAGCACACGTTATAAATGCTGTCCCCATCTGGACTCCTTGAGCTCCCAGGCAGAGGGAAGCCATCAACCCCCTTCCGTCCATAATCCCACCAGCGGCAATGACGGGGATTTTAACAGAATCAACTACTTGTGGAATAAGGGACATTAATCCAACTAAACTTTCTTCAGTGTCCTTGATAAAGTTTCCTCGATGTCCGCCGGCTTCACTTCCTTGAACCACCACCATATCCATCCCTTTGTCTTCAATTTCAATTGCTTCCGAAACAGTGGCAGCTGTTCCAATCAATATAATATTTTGCCGTTTCAACTCATGAATGATTTCCTCGGAAGGGATACCAAAAGTAAATGAACAGACAGGGATTTTTTCTTCCATCACCACGTTGATTTGTTCATTAAAAGAAGCTACTACTTGTTTAAACTGAGGAATGTCGAGACGCTCAGGTTCTCCAACATGTAGTTCCTTTCTTAAATGTGCTAATTTCTCATTGGCGAATGTGATGGATTCATCATTGAAAGTAAATTCATTAGGGACGAATAAATTGATTCCAAAGGTACCCCTGGTTAATTGTTTGATTTCCCTCGATTGTATTTTTATTTGCTCAGGAGTCATATAACCTGCTCCAATCATTCCTAAGCCGCCGGATTTGGATACCTCGGAGATCAATTGAGAAGTTGTGACCCCACCCGCCATAGGTGCTTGAATGATTGGATACTTAATGTTCAAAAGATCTGTCAATGTATTATTCAATAGATAACCCACCTTCATTGGAATTAGAAATATAACCAGAATTCAGATCAGAACTAACATACTAGCCGAAGACTTTAGACATTGATTTCTGTGAAGAAACTTCCCCTTAGGGATAAAGTACAAATTTCCAATAAGCCAAACAAATAAACGTACAAACCCAGGAAACAAACCCGAACACCGTCACAATCGTATTCTCGGACCACTCGTATTTCAACCCATAATGAAAATGAATCGGGGTCATCCTGAAGATCCTCTTCCCTGTCATTTTAAATGAGGCAACCTGCAGAATCACCGAAAGCTGTTCGGCAAAATAGATGATAAACAACAGTGGAATAAGCACCTCCACCTTCTCAATCACGGCAAGAAATGAAAGCGATCCGCCTATCGCCAATGATCCCGTATCTCCCATGAACGCTTTTGCCGGGAATAGATTATAAATCAGAAAACCGAGCAGGCATCCAATCATGACCAAACTAAAAAGCTTCACCTCTGGGGTGTCTGAAATCACAAAGAAGAAAAAGTATGTAGGGATGGCAACCACACCTAACAGCCCGTCCAGGCCATCCGTAAAATTGATGGCATTCGCCGACCCAACAACAAACAAGGCGATCACGATGAAATAGACCACCATCGGAAGATCGAAAGAGACATTTTCCGTAATCCGTATTCCCGTATCGATCCCCAGCTCGCTGATCACGTAGAAAAGCAGTGAGCCCGTAAACAGGAATTGCAATACAAGCTTGGTCCTTCCCGATACCCCTAAAGGATCCTGGCGTGATGCTTTCCAGAAATCGTCCAAAAAACCGATAAATCCAAATAGAATATACGTCACAGCCAAGAAATACATGATTGGCGTAGGTGAAAATAGGATGGATACGATCATACCTGTTAAAAGAATGATCCCAAACATTAACGGAGTCCCTTTTTTCAACTGATGATTGGAAGGAAGCTCTTTCCTTATCGGCTGAAGGAGCTTTAATTTTCTTAACAGAGCAATGAAAAACGGGGACAGAACAGCGACTAAAATAAAGGCAATGATGGCCGGGATGATTTGATCACTCACATCTAGTATTCTCCTTTTCTATTTATTTCCTATATATAAGTTCTAGTAAGAAGGGTGATATCCTTTAATCTATTAAAAAAAGCTGGGGTGATCAGGATGGCCATAAAAAAAGCCTTCCGCTCCCCTAAGGAAGCAGAAGGCCGAAAACCCTTTATTTTTTATGAACAGAAGCATCGTAAATCGATTCGATCGCACTCTTCATCGCTTTATCGAATTCTTCGCCCGTCTGATTGACCCTCAATTCCTCAGCCAGTGCGCGTGAGAAACTGGCGATCATTCCATCGTTTTCTTTCAGCTTCTCATTCGCTTCATCACGGGAGTAACCTCCGGAGAGGGCAACCACCCGGACCACGCGTGGATGCTCGACCAATTCTTTGTAGGCATTAGCCTTTGTCGGAATCGTGAGCTTCAGCATCACGTTTTCATTTTCGGACAGATTATTCAAATGATTGAGGATTTCCTTCCGCAAGATTTCTTCGCACTTTTCCTTGCTCTCACTGTGGATATTCACTTCCGGCTCAATGATCGGAACGAGATCGGCTGCGATGATTTTCTTGCCGATTTCGAATTGCTGCCACCACAGCCTTGATCCCCGCTTCATTCGGCTCATGGATGACCGACCGCATCTTGGTGCCAAAAATATTCCGCTCATTGGCACGGCGAAGCGTCTCATCCAAATCCGGGTTCGGCTTCATGAGCTGGACGCCATTTTCTTGTTCAGCAAGACCTTTATCCACTTTTAAAAATGGGACGATATCATGATCAGCCAGATAATCCGCCGTATATTTCCTCTCCACCTTGCTGTCCATCGTCTGCTCAAACAGGATCACTCCGAGGATGTGCTCGGAACTGAAAGCTGGAGACGTCATGATTCTCGTGCGCATCTCATGCACCTGATCAAACATCTCGTCCTCATTCGAATAGGAGTCTTCCATCACTCCATACGCTGCCAATGCCTTAGGTGTACTGCCGCCGCTCTGGTCCAGCGCTGCAATAAATCCTTTACCATTCTTCATTCGATCCAATTGACTCTGATTCATGTGTTCCACTCCTTTTTCATTCTTCTGGTAAACCTTCCTCTATACTAGTTCCCCATTTTTGTAGGAGTTAACACATTAGAAAGAATTGAATGTAACTTCTGAAACAGGCTGCGCAGTTTGTGTGATCCGAAATAAAAGAAATTATATAGTTAGATTTGTAGTATAATTGTAAATAACAATCAATATTCTAAAAGAATGTCTAGGACACTAGGGAATAGAGGGGGAAATTTGAAAAAGAGAACCAAGCATATCATAGCAGGTCTGCTTTTGCTCGCGTTTATCATCACGATACCGCCAGTGTTAGCTCCAGCGGTACACGATAATGAAACGCCGAGGTCTGCATTGAGACAAGCCATTTACAAGGATGGACATCCCTATCAAAACTTTTTTGCACTTATAAAAAAGGGAGATTATCAAGATGAAGACTATGGGCAGCGTTACAATGTATATTGGTATGATCACAATAGTCCAACGGGAGAGACAGCATCAATATGTTATACAAATATGCTAGAAAATGAAAAATATGAAGTTACTTGTGGGACAGGTCCATAACGGGATTTCAGTCACGTAAAAACTATAAAAAAACCCAGATCAAGTCTGGGTTTTTCACTTATGATTGTTTCCTGCATGTAATCACCAAAAAAGAAAACGGCGGCTTCCCCTCCGCGTTCTTATGAGGCTCCATAATCTCCGACACTTCCACAAGATCAACATCCGCGAAGTCACGCTCGATTGATTCCCTATCATAGAAGTACATTTTCACACCTTCCATGATCTCGAAATAATCCTCACCGAGCTGTCTGCCCTTTCCGTACATTGGGGCATCTTTAGAAATCGTGGTAAACACCATGTATCCGCCGGGTTTCAGCTGATCATAGCAGTCCCTGATAAACTTTTCTCTCTCCTCTTCACTCAACAAGTGGAGAAGTGCATAGCTGAAAATCCCGTCGTACTGTTTGTTTTCAAACGGCATATCGGATACCGGCCCGTGAAATATAGGAATCTCAAGTCCGCTCTCCCTAGCCAGTTCAATCGCTGTTTTTGAAATCTCGATGCCCGTGACCTTCATTCCGCTGTCCATAAAGACCTTCGCATTCCGACCATATCCAATACCGGGGATCAGTACTTCTTTCACGTTATTCTCAAGGAAAAAGTCCTTCGTCCTGATGGCCGAGTCTGCAGGTTCGAATCCCCACATCGTTTGATTTTGTATAAAACTCGATTCCCAGAATTCAGTCAAAATCACACACCCTTTTTAATTAAATTCAGCCTTAATCACACTAAATTTAACATTTTTTCATTATTTATTGTTGCTCCAGCTCTATTTATCATTTGATCTTTATGAAAAAACCTTTTTTAAAGTCAAATGGGACAAAATCAGCAGCCTGCCAGCTCTTTTATTATCGAATTCTTTGAATTTATTATCGAAAGCCGAAGATTTATTATCGGTTTTGAAGAATTTATTATCGAATCACCTGAAGCCGCTTTAGTTTATTATCAATTCACAGGATTTATGACCAAATAGCTCTTATTATAAGCGATTTGTAACGTTTATTATCAAACGATGTCCTTCCGCACCGAAACCTCTAGAGAAAAACGATGTCCTCCCCACCAAAACCTAAGAATCCTTCGGTGCCGTGAAGCACACCTGCCCCAGCCTCATCGCCTGACAGACCCCATCCCGACCGAAAAATAAAAATACTTCTTATCCAACGACTCAGGCTCCCCGCCTACCATCACATCCGTACAATCCACCCACTTCACCTGCTGAAGCTTGCGGCTCAACTGCCGGTCAATCTCCTTTTCTATCTCCCTCATCTCCGTCATGAATTGTCCAAATGTGAGTTGATAGTGATCCGCTGCCTGGCGGTGGGGAGCGTGCTGGATAAGCAGGCTCATGAATTCATCGGATGTGGATGCCTGCCGGGCAAGTTCATCTTCCCTCCGGACGACAAACTGATACATGTCTCTTTTACGTGAAGGAAGGGACCTTACGATATCTCTCGCCAGTATTTCCATCAAATATCCGTTCATGTCATACACCTTTCTTCAAATGAAAGAAACGGGCTGCCAATCTTCTGCAGCCCTTTCCATTATTATTTCATCTTGTATTTCTTCATGAAGCGCTCCGCACGGCCTCCGCGATCGGAGAACTTCTGTCTTCCCGTATAGAAAGGATGGGTGTCGGAACTGACTTCCACTTTCAAGAGCGGATAAACGTTTCCGTCCTCCCACTCGATCGTCTCACTTGAGTTCATCGTGGAACCCGTCAGGAACTTAAATCCGCTGTTTGTATCCATAAACACTACATCATGATATTCTGGGTGAATGTCTTTTTTCATCAGTCATACTCCTCCTTTTTTATCTTACCAGCTTGATTTCTTTACACCGGGAACCTGGCCTTTATGCGCCAACTCACGGAATGCAATACGCGACATCTTGAACTTTCTTAGATATCCACGCGGACGCCCCGTTACCTCACAGCGGTTCTTCAGCCGCGTCGGGGAAGAATCCCGCGGAAGCTTCTTAAGCGCTTCATAATCCCCTTTCTCCTTCAGCTCTCTCCTTAACGCTGCATATTTCATCACCGTCTCTTGACGTTTCTTTTCCTTTGCCACTTTTGATTTCTTTGCCAACTGAAAATCCTCCTATCTATCTACAAATCGTAACGGTTACGATTTAATGAGTATAAAGATATTAAATCATAATCATTCCGATTATGCAAATAAAAGAATTTCTTCAAACTAAAAAGGCTTAGTAATATCCTAAGCCCAGATCCTTAAAATCATTTCCCCGCAATGAAAAGATAAATGAGAGAATAAAAGTCAAAAAGGCAATAAAGAGCTATAAACAGCAAAAAAGGCTGACCCATTACTCAGTCAGCCCCCACCTTCACCCATTCACTCCTGAATATACGCCTGCTCCTTTAAATGGCTTGTATGGTCAACCATTGCATAATAAAAATGGTCATACTCCACCCAACGGATTGGAATCTTTAATTGCAGGGCGTTCTCCTTATTGAAGATATTGATATTCTTCTTATCATAGGTTACTTTTTTTATCTCATGAAGAAAGATGCTTTCCTTCTGATTTCCTTTGGCCTTGATCAGTTCTCTGCCGACAATGGAGACGGCACTCCGTTTTTTCTTCCAAAGTTCATACACAGTCAACAGTCCACCGATGACAGTGAAGGCGATTGAAATATACACTTCTTCATCAATCCCGTCAATGAACACCCTGATCCAATGGCTGATCAGGAGCGCATAGAAAAACCACAACCCTTTAGGAAGGCTTGGCGAACTTTCAAAATAGACCGCCTGCTCGCTTTCCGTATGTTCCTCTTGACGCTTTTTCATAAACAACTGCTTATGTTCTTCCACGGTCCTTTCATGGAAAGGTTCGAAATCGGTGTACGTCCCTTCCCACAAGTCCGCTGCGTCATCCTCTTCCTCCAATACATATCCGCCAGTCCATGCCGTCAGCACTTCCCCCTCATGTAAAAAGCTCATAAGATAATAACGAAGAGGTTGATTGTAAGAATTGAACGTATCTACAAAATCAACGACCTGAATATCTTCTGGATAGATATTCAGGTGTTCCCCTTCTTCATCACGCAAGAATGCAAGGTGGTTGAATAGATGCGATTTGGCAAGAACCGGCTGCTTAGGGCTTACCGGAAACAAATGCTCTTTCTTCCCTTCTGAAAGCCCCCAATACACCATTTCTGCACTTTCGGCATTGACCGAAATTGATTCAAGGATTTCCTCTTGGACATGGATATTCTTATCGATACACACCACTGCCGCAGTACCGCTGATCCTCGGATCCCTGAACAGGGCAGCTTCTTTCAAAGACTCCTCTGCCTCTTCCGTAAAATAAAACGTCATCAGCCTGATCAGCGTATTGATTCGATATCTGAGCAGGAAATATGAGTCTTTCCAGGACCTATATACATAATGGGGCTGGTATTCGGCATCGTAGTACGTGAGATACTCTTCCCTCAACCGCTTATAATCCGCGGAAAGCACCGGCAGGATTCTTGCTCGTTTATAGCCCGGTTCCACTCCCGACTCATTGATTGCCAGAATAAATTCATAGAGCACAAATCTATAATGTTCCGATTCTATTTTTTCAAAGGTCTTATCCACGATGCCTCTTAAAAGCACCGGAAACTCAGACAATTCCTCGACCGGCAATTCGACTTCCTCTTCGAGAATCAATTTGACAGTCTGTTCATGGATTTCCTGAAATATCCCCTCATCCTTCGTCAACAGGAGGCATTCCAAGGCACGAACTTTAGCCTCGGGATCAAATTGATCCATATGCAGGACGATTTCATCGATGATTTCGGGCATCGGATAATCACACACAAAATCAATCAAGGCCAGAGAAGGGTTATCCCATCTGTCGACACGTTCAGGAAAAGAAGAAGCAGCCGACTTCACCATATCCTTCAACAATTCAACCCGGATTTTCAGATCGTCATTCTCTTTCAACTCATACAAACGGCCCATGGCATCAAACCGCTTTTCAGCATCAGGACTATGCAACTGCTTCATCATATTTCTTAATGTTATTTCGTTCATACCTTCCCCTTCTCCTAAATAATTCAAATCATTTCTACTTTATTTTATTATGGCGCAGCCGCCCACACATGTGTCTTATGACCTATATAAAAATAAATCTTGCATACGCACATCACGTTCCCTTAAACTAAAAAACAGCCCTTCAGAGAAGGACCGTCTCATAAATGTATGGAAGCGAAATCAGGCTAGCCGAATAACCCATAAACCTTCAGAATACCCCACACCATCATGATGAACCATAACAAAATAATGACTGAACCCGCCAACCAATTTTTCGGCTTGTCCTTTTTCAACATTTCTTCTGCCTTTCGCTCACATTCTACTATTACTTCATCTGGTATCATCTTTAACGCAAAGACGATACCCACAGGAACGAGAATGACATCGTCCAAATAGCCAAGTACAGGTATGAAATCAGGAATCAAATCAACCGGACTCAGCGCATACGCCACTACACACGCTGTGAATAATCTTGCATACCATGGCACCCTGTCGTCCTTATACGCTAAATAAAGGACCAAGATTTGCTGTTTTAATTTTTTCGCCCATTCCTTCATTTTCTCCATAAGATGCTCTCCTCTTAAATCGGACTATATTTATGAAATGATATATAAAGAAGTAAGCCTACATAAAACATCATCATAACTCCACACATCAATCCCATAGAAGCCAGCATTTTCTTCTCATTCTTTTTCAAAAGAGCCAGAATGCTAAATAGAATAGTTAAAACTATACCGATTGATTGTATACTCATAAAGTATCTAGGAAAAATATTAGTGAACAAAGGGTGTAAAATCAACACTATACCTAATCCAAATGATACGTAACTTAACCAAGAATATCTTTTTCTTTTCATAATGCCCCTCCTGCCCTTTTTCGATTTCCAGCTCATGCCCTTTAACAGCAACAAGGTCACTTTTGCTTATCTAACCCTTCCCCGTTACCTTCAAAATGCTTGTATACTTCATTTTATGTAAAACCTGAAATACCACCTTGACTGATCACTCCGTTGTTATAATCATAATAATAATTATGATTAAGCAAATAAAAGATTTTCTACAAAATAAAAAGGCTTAGAAATGCCTAAGCCAAGACTCTCCTTAAAAATCATTTCCCCGCAATGCAAAAATAAACGAAAGAATAAAAGTCAAAAAGGCAACCGGAAGAGCAATCAGTATCGTCGCAGAAGCCTTCCTCCAAAACCCGCTCTCACTAAACCAGGAGGCCGCTGCAGAACCTACATATCCTACGACGATAATCCACACCCACAGCTGGCCGATTTGTTTTCCAACGAGAGCCTGTAAAAGTAAAGACGTCAATATCAGAATGAGAATTGAGACAACCCCCAGATATTTTCGCAATCGAAATCCTCCCCGTAAAAAATACTTACTATATTGAGATTCTTATAGCTGCCACATTAAAATATGTCTCTTTCACAATAAAAAGGTGTCCAGTGTATCGAGTCTTAACCATCGTCTTCATTTAAAAAGACGGTCCTTCACTGAAGAACCGTCCCTCCTTTATAGATATTTAACCACAGCCATCTCCCTGCCAAATCGGTCTCCCTCATCAATAAACCCGAGGCCTGCATACAGGTTATGGGCACCCTTGTTGTCCGGGTGGTAGCCGACGACGATTTTTTCCGCATCAGGCAGCTTGGCCATTTCCTCTATCATCCGTCTCGTTGCTTCTTTTCCTATCCCTTTTCCCTGACTGGACCGTTCTACCATGATCCTGTAGACCCAGTACGCGCCAAGCTCTTCCTTAACTGAATTGAACATCAGGAACCCGGCCATCTTTTCATCACCGTAAATGGCAAATGCCCTGAGCGTCGGTTCGAATTTCGTCTGCGCAATCGAAATCGCATTTGATTCCAAGTATTCGGCTTGATCTTTGGTTAATTCCAATTGGCAGCACTCGTACCAATTTTCCGAGTTGATTTCTACTAATCTTACATTCATTCTATTTTCCCCTTTCGATTTCGGGGACCACCTTTGTTAATGAGGCGTACTCCCCTTGTCTGTTCCTTTTTTCAATGCAGGATGTTTTTTCATCATGAACGCCTCCCTTAACAAAAATGGCCTAAAGTATTCAGGCATAGCTATCATACCATAATTTTCTAGATTGGAAGTATAATTATTTTGACTACGTACTTGTTGAACGGATCCGGACCCGATTTGAAAGTGACATTTTTGGGTCACTATCCCCTAATCAAAGGACAAGGCAGCTCCGGTTTGAGCCGGAGGACCCGTCCTCATGACCCGCCTAAGGCAGCAATACGATCTTCCCCAGCTTCCCCTTCTCCTTAAAATACACCTGTGCTTCTTTTGCTTGTTCCAATGGAAAGGTCTTATCGATGACAGGTGTTATTTTCCCTTCAGAAATGGCTATCAGCATCTCTTTGAACTCTTCTCTAGTCCCCAGCACAGACCCGTACATGGTGATATGTTTTAAATACAAGGTCCGAAAATCGAGATTTGTCTGCTGTCCCCCGGCAGAGCCCGATATACAGAACTTCCCGCCTTTCTTCAGAACCTGAAGAGACGTGTCGAATAGAGCGTCGCCCACCACATCCAGGACGGAGTCGACTGGTCCCCCGTTCGCGTTTAGAATATCTTCTTCCAGGTGTTCGGAGTGATAGGATACGACATGGGACGCCCCTAATTCCTTCAACCTTTCTTCACCGCCCAAGTCACCAACGACCGCAATGACCTTGGCGCCAAAAACATTTGACGCGATCTGCACATTCAACGAACCCACCCCGCCATTCGCACCCGTTACCAGGATCGTTTCCCCAGGTTGGACTTGAATCTGGTTCACCATATGCCACGCTGTCAACCCGCTCACCGAAAAAACGGCGCTTTCCGAATAACCGGAAAGAGGCATATTAAAACAGAGTTCAGCCGGCCACACGACATATTCAGCATACCCGCCGTCATACTCCGATCCGATGAACGACATATCCTCCGAAATATGCTCCAATCCACTTTCCCCACTCGAGGTAAAAGGAAACAGCACAACATCCCTGCCTATCATCGATTGAGGTACAGAACTCCCGACTTTCACAACCTGCCCCGTAATATCAGAGCCGGGAATCCTCGGGAACTGCACCCCCTCCGGCCGCCAGCCCGATTGGGTGCCGGTTCCGTAAGCCCCTTCTCTCATCCAGATTTCAGTATTATTAATCGCACAAGCCTTAACGTTCACAAGAACTTCATTAGCTTTTGGTTCAGGAACCGGGATATCCACCACTTCCAGCATATCCACATCCCCGTATCCCGTTACTCGCACCGCTTTCATAGCCATCATCCTTTACCGAATCAGAATCATTTGAAAACTTATTATTTGTTGTTTCATTTTTTTTAATCATAATTTCCGATCCACAATCGGGGTCTGTCCCCCGTCGCCCTAACGCTTTAATTGACAGGCGGACAGGCCCACCCTATTAGGAAACGAATATCGCCTCCCCATTCCGCCCATAATAAAACCCAAAAGGATGGTGAACAGTATGACACAAAACCAACAGCCTAACCAAAAATTAGACTCTGCAATGAAACCCGACTTCGCGGGAACAAATGCTCAGGAAGTGAAGAAGCAGATCCAGAAGGACGTGAATGCGGGACAAGGCGCAATGACTTCACGTGAAGCTGGTGCGATGCGGGGTTAGCCTCAGTCTCACTATTTTAATATAGAACAAGGGCTGATTCCCCGCCAAACCTGCAGCAGGGAATCAGCCCTTGTTTTCCTTTTCAATAGGCACAACGATCTTTCGTCAGATAATGGATAATAGCATCACAGGACCTGTTCCCTTGCACTATAAACTGAAACAGCTTTATTCACCATGTTCCCCTATATGATGAATTCGAATCTTATTCCAAATCCCTTTCCAATTCTTCTTCCTGACCCGCTCCTCGTAAATCACTGCACGCTCTTTCGTTTCCATAAAATAAGCGGTTGGTTTTAATTCCAGATTTAGTACATCCTCTATCCCGCAAGGTGCGGTTAGAACCAGCTGATTTTCCTTGTTCAGCTTCACCCCAAGAGCCGTGGCCGTTTCAGGAAATTTGGAAATGGCATCTTCAGAAGAAGTGTAGGGTGGGATATGATTGATAACGTGCATCCTGGCCTCATTTTTAACAGACCAGGGAATGCCGGTCAAAATGCTTCTCAACTTATTCTCCCATTCCTTTTCAACCGCTTCATCCAATCTCGTGTCATCAAAATAAATCACATCCACATCCGGAGTCTTCGTCCGTTCATCGAACCCATGCAGCGTATCCCAGATTTTCGACCGGACGAATCCTGCACATATCCACCAGTCCGGCAAATCCAATGTGCTCGCAGCCTCCAAAATCTCCATCATCTCATCATCGCGTCGGATCACCGCAAGAATATCTTCTTCTGTCTTCAACATGTTGAATTCCCCCCTCATCCCACTCGAACATTTATTCTCATTTTAACACAGCAGGATGAAAAGGAAGCAGTCTCAGAATAGAAAAAAGCTGCCTCCCACTTCAAAATGTGAAAGGCAGCTATATCTTAAAGGCACATTCACATCTTCCTCCGCGCCCTCATCCGTCCAACAACCAAATACCCTCCGGCCATCACAAAAAAGATCACCAGCAAGCCCGCGAATCCATCCGTAAACCCGCTCCGCTCAATTGCATATCCAAACAGCGGAAAGCTGATCATGATTACAAAACTCTCCATCAACCCGATCAGTGAAAGAAATGTCGACCTGACGTTGCTTTCCAGGAAGCGCTGAATGAATGAGCTGAAGATCGGTTCGAACAGGCTCAACAGCTGCGCCAGGAACAGGAAGGACAACAGGATCGCCCAGTCAGTGGCAAAGATGAACAGGATAAAGAACATCAGGAATAGTCCCAATCCGTAATAAAGGATATTGAAAAACTTGAACCGTTCCTCCACCTTGTATGCAATCTTTGCCATCACGACACCGAGCAGTCCTTCAATCGTGAAAATTGCCCCGACCACGATCGAAGAATAGCCCAATTGAATGAAATATTCCTGTCCGTAGAACACGATGATCACCATCACAGCGCTCGCCAATATGAACAGTACGACAGGCTGATGGATGACGGGATTGTTTTTCCAGACCCTCACACCAAGCTTGAATTGATGGACCCACTGGTTATACCATCGACCGCCGATGTCTTCCGTCTTATCACGTTCTGGTTCCTTCATGAACAGCAGCGGAATCACGGCAAGGACATGGGTGACGATCGTCGAGACGTATACCCATTCCCAGCTGACCTCGGCCATGAAGCCGCCGAGGAATTTAGCCAGGCTCAACGATAATAGGGAAATCGCCGTCATGCTCCCGATGACCCTCGTATAGTCTTTTTCACGGTTTTGATTTTTCAATGTGTCATACGCGAATGCCTGCTCGGCCCCTGAATGGAAGGTGACCATCAGCCCCATCGACAGAAACGCGAGCGTGAACACCGTAAATGTCCCGCTTATTAGCATGAGCAGTGCATACAGGAGGCTGAACAGATTCCCGATTACGAGGCTGACCTTCCTCCCGTACAAATCGGCGATCATGCCGGTCGGCACCTCAAATAACACAATGGCGAGATGCAGCAAAGCTTCGAGCAGTCCGATCTCACCGAACGTCATGCCTTTATCGCCTAAATAAATGACCCATAACGCACGGTCGAAAAATAACTGTGCAAAAAATAGATAAAAATAAAGCAGATAGATATTGTTTTTTGTCTTAAACATCGAATGTCGTCCTCTCTTAAACAAAAAGTCAAAAAAAGCCGCAGGGCATCATCCCCTGCGGCTTTCGCTATTATTTCAGGAAATCATACATCGTTCATGGATATTCAGCTAAAAATGGACAGACCTGTCCCGTTGGCAGCTGAATATCCAAAAATAGACATCATGAAAACAAGATATTTCTTTCTGGCCCTGATGTCCACAGTGAACGATTGCATGAGTTTCCCTCCTTTATGTTTAAGATTCTCTTTTATTATATAGAGGTTTCCAGTTATAGACAAGTGAATTTTAGGGCTCATACTCCATTCAGTCTCTTCTCGAAACCTGAACCCCATTCTGTACAAATTTAATCTCTTTAAAACTCCCCCAAAAGCCTTCTGCCTCAATTGAAAAGAATTGATCGGGGTTATCCCTGTTCCTGTAAAGGCGCTTTGTCTGCATCGCCATATTCAAAAAACCCGTCGAGGAATCATAATATCCATCTGCATTCCAATATGTACTGCGTGCTGAAGCCTCCCCGCCTTCGCTACTCAGCTTCAAAGTATAGCACTGATCATCCATACAGTCGACTTCATAGGTATCCGATACCCACCAGACAAAATCGTTTTCATCTGGTTTATTGATAAACATTGCAGCGACTCCTACTAGAATAAGAGCAATTGCAGATAACGCAGCAAGCCATTTTTTATTCATTTTATCCCCCCTCAAAAATAGTTTACCAACCTTTTAGACTTTCTTAAAGCAGCAGTCGGGTACCACTCATACCAAACGAAAAGAAGCGCAGGACCGGTTCTGCAACAATAGAACCATTCTTTGCACTTACTGACTTTTCTGGGTGCATCTAATCTGAGCCCCTATCCTATTCCCCCAGCTCAATCACAATCGGCTCAAGCTCAACTTCTTCATGCCCCTTACCTGACATCAGACTTGCAATCTCAACCGGCTGAATGATGAGCTGACTGGCATTTTCATGAATTGTACCGAACGCAGTGGTCCCTTTAAAAGTCTTACCGTCATCCTTCGACACACCACCGCCGCCCGTTCCATCGATGTACACATGACCAAGATCGTCAGTCACTCTGAAAACAGGTGTCACACTCTGCCATTTTTCAAGGAGTTCATCCGTCACCACCTGCTCATAGGCAATGACCGTAGACACATCCGTGAATTCAACCGATTTCAGCGTAAAGGTTACATCGTCGTGCTGGACGATTTCATTGATAAGTTTCTCCTCACCTTCAAGGCGCTCCAACGAAAAGGCAAATGACCAATCCCCCTTCTCCTCTAAATCATTTTCCATGTTTGTAAAGGCATGCGGCGTCCAACTGATGTCCACCTCTTCCGGAGGCTCATCCTCAAAGTGCGGTGTAAAGGTGGATAAGCCGACATAGCGCGTTTCACTGATCCGTGTGATTTCGTTGCTGCCTCCGCTCCCGGTTGATCCCGCGACGTCAAACCAGTTCGGTCCGGTCATTTGCATGAATTCCCCGAAATCCTCTTCCGTTTCAATCGCGAACGACACCGTGATATTCGTTCCGTCGTATACCGCATTGTCGATCATGACCGTCACCCCATTATCCGTCTCCGCAAGACCGATATCTGTGGAGAACGTTTCAAAGTTCTTGTTTTCTTCTCCATTAAAATACCGGATGACATCATCCATAAATGGTATTTGTGATGCAACTGACGGCAACGCAAAACTTGCTGCAGTCGTCGCCCCGATCATAATGACAGCGGCCGCTGCAATCTTACGCCAAACCGGTGCCTTTTTGCGTTTTTTCCATACGTGCTGTTTGACCCGTTCTTTTTCCGCATCCGACACATCCAGTAACTCAAGCTGATCGACATCAAGCTCCATCCATTCCTTCATGCTCATACGAATAGCTCCTTCACCTTCAAATTAGAGGCCAAAATCTTCTTTCCCCGGTACAAGCGGTTATCGACAGCCGCTTTCGTCAGCCCCAGATGGTCAGCGATCTCACCGTTTGAAAGCTCCAAATAATATTTCATCATAAAAATATCACGGTCATTTTCCTTCAGTTGACTGATCGCAGCTATCAACTCATCCCGTTCTTCCCGCTTCATGACGGAAACGTCCGTTTGCAATGGACTCGCTTTCCCCTCGGTTCATCCGACTGTTCATGGGCCATCCGTTTTTTCGCCTGGCGGTACAGGTCTATGGCTTTGTATTTCGCAATCATGCCGATCCATTTTTTAAAATCGCCCGAATCACCCTCAAACTGACGTGCATTCTGCCAAACCGTCAGAAACACATCATTGATGCATTCATCGATATCCGGCTGCTTCATACTGTGCAGAATCTTCGTCGCGATCGTCTTTACAAGTGGCATATACGCATCAATGACATACTCAAGTGCATCTTCTTTCTGTTTTTTTAACCTAGAGATAAAGTTTACCGGGGAACATTTCATCTTTTCCGCTCCTTTAGTTATTGAAAAAGCTTTTTCACAAAGTACAACGAACTGTGGAGGAGATTATTCTCAAAAATATACAGTTGAAGGATAAAGGAAGGATTTACTTGACGGTCATCTTCATTTTGTATATGGCTTTTTTAATAGAATACCTCTATCAAACACACAAAAATAGCCCCTGCAGAAAAAATCCATCAATGGTAATTACAGGAGAGAAAAGCTTAACAAGGATTTTTCAAAAAAATACCGAACTATACCATTATGAAACTCAATACTGTCAAGGGAAGTAGTAATGAAATTTGAGAAGGGAGTAAGATTTTTTCTTATCTATTAAATTTGAAGAATCACACTAATCAATGAGGAGATGGGTTCTATGCAAGTTGTAACCAACATGTTTTTAGATCAGTTCGACATGCATGTTCATGAGAATGATTGGTTTGCCTCCATGGATCAGGCGCTTCAAGGATGCACCGCAGCTGAGGCAGCATGGACAAGTTCGGGAAACAGCAATTCGGTTTGGCAGATTGTCAACCACCTGATATTTTGGAATGAAGACGTAATCCATCGAATGAAGGGCACAGAGAATCCCCTGAAGGCAGAAGACAATGAAGAAACCTTTGGAAATCCGGGGGATCCAGAAGACGAAATGGGATGGACACAGACAGTGCAGCGCCTTAATGAAGTCATGAATAATTTAAAATCGGCCATTGAGGACCTTGACGATGAAAAGTTAAAGGCTCCATATGCAGCTGACAGGTACTCTTATGAGCGTTTACTAAGCCAGATCATGATGCACGATACGTATCATGTCGGTCAAATTGTCCTGTTGCGGAAGCTGCAATCCTCTTGGGGAGGCGTTGATTGGTCCTGAAATTCTGTGCTTAATTGAATAACCGTCTCAAAAAAACCGGTCAGTGGCAATAGCCATTGACCGGTTTAAATGCAAATACCCTTGCCGAGGGACCTGTCCCCTCGACCTACCCTTAGTGAATGTCCCTCTTCTTAAATCTTCCTCCACGAACCTCATTGATATCCGCCACGGCGAGAAATGCTGAAGGATCGAGTTCTTCGACGATCGATTTCAATTTGGCTTCCTCGAGACGTGTCACGATGCAGAAAATCACTCTCTTATCGTCACCGGAGTAGCCTCCTTCGCCCTTCAGATAGGTAACACCGCGACCCAGGCGCGCTAATATCGCATCCCCGATTTCTTGATCTTTATCACTGATGATCCATGCAGATTTCGATTCATCGAAACCATCGATGACAATGTCGATCGTTTTAAAGGCAATGACATACGCAAGAACCGAATACATGGCACGATCCCAGCCGAGGACAAATCCGCCCCAGGTAAAAATAAAGACGTTGAACAGCATGATGAATTCGCCGACGGAAAATGGGAACTTCTTATTTAACAGGATGGCAAGGATTTCACTTCCATCCAGGGCACCCCCATACCGAATGACGAGCCCCACCCCTGCACCGAGGACAATCCCGCCGAACACGGTGGCGAGCAGCATATCTTGAGTGAATGCCGCCACGTGGTGAAGGTAATTCGTTGCCAGGGATAAAATGGTGATGCCGATCAGGGTCGATATGGCAAATGTCTTTCCGATTTGTTTATAACCGAGAAAGAAGAACGGTATGTTCAGGAAAAAGATAAACGCCCCCAGGCTGATGCCTGTAAGGTTATAAAGAATGATCGAGATGCCGACAATCCCGCCATCCATAATCATATTGGGAACAAGGAATACTTCGATCCCGAGCGCCATCATGATCGCTCCCAACAGGATGAAAAAACCCCGTTTCGCGATCTTCGCTTTTGTTAATTTCGGATGCTGCAGCCTTGATTTCACTTGCTGCTCCAATGTTTCTTCAGTCATTTCAACTTCCCCCTATTTCTATCATTTCATGGTAAATGATCTATATATAATGAATTTAGATAGATTAGGAGAGATAATTGGACTGGTACATGACGACTTCAATGAACCCAATCGTATCAGGAGAAATGACCATTGCGGGCTCCCCCGTCAAACCTGCGGGTGCAAAGGATCTGATTTTCTCAGTCAAATACGCTTTTAGTGGCACCCCATCATCAACCGGATGAGGAAGTGAAGAGGCTGTAGAGAGGATCATATCAATTCCCCTCAGGTGAGAGGTATCTGCTTTCAATTCTTCCTTGACGCTCACATCTTGGTATTCCAATATATGTACTTGCTGAAGTCCTGCTAGAAATACAAGTAAAGACCAGATCGAACCTTTCCTCACTCTTTCCCCTCCCCCGACATCATTTCCTCTATAAATTATACCTTATTGCACACATTAGGCAAAATCTCTTAACCAGGGGGCCACAGGGATATATTCCGCAAAAAGGGTTTCCTGCCCTCTTTACAGAATCTATACTTCATAGACAAATAGAAAGGAGCACGTCATGTATATCCCGCCGCAATTCAAGATCACAGACGAATCGATTGCTTATGACATCATAAAAGAACACGGCTTCGCGACGCTCATTTCCCAGCAGAACGGAATGCCCGCGGCCACTCACCTGCCATTGCTGCTTAACGAGGATAATACCTGTCTTTACGGCCATTTTGCCCGCCCGAATCCGCAGTGGAAAGAAATCGAAGACAGCAGCGCACTCGCCATTTTCCATGGCCCGCACTGCTATATCTCCCCCTCCTGGTACGAGACGAATCAAACCGTGCCCACCTGGAATTACGTGACCGTTCATGTATACGGAAATGTCGAGCTTGTGGATGACGAAGATGAAGTGATGAAGTCGCTGCAGGACTTAGTGATGAAATACGAAGCCCCTGACAGCCCGTACAAATTAGAGGATGTCGATTCCAAGTACCTGGCTGGCATGAGCAAAGGAATCCAGGGCTTCAGACTGCACATCACAAAAATCGAGGGGAAGGCGAAGTTAAGCCAGAACCATTCAGCGCATCGCCAAGAGCGGGTCATCCAGGCGCTGGAACGAATACCGCATGAGAATGAGCAGGAAATTGCACGGTTGATGAAGAGGAATCAGCGGTAAGCTTCAAGGCTTCATAAAAATACGGCTTCACAAAAAAATGGGGTCTGCCCCTCAAATGGGGGACAGACCCTATATAAAACGCTGTTGCTTCTAACTTTCCTGAACTTCCTTCGGCTTGGATTTCATCCATCCTACAACCCCGATTCCTACCAGAACCGCCCAGAAGATACCTTTCCAAACCGGACCCTTTGCGAATTCATATGCGATGACCCCAACGGCCGGATGAGCGAGTGTGTAGACGGCAAGCTTGACGCCGACCCATCCGACAATGACGAAGGCAGCCGACTCAAGTCCGGGACGTTTCTCCAAGAGGCCGACAAACGCAGACGCCGCAAAACGCATGATGACGAGCCCGATGATGCCCCCAAGCAGAATGACAATGAAATGTCCGCCGTCCAGTCCGCCGATTGCCGGAAGGTTCGTCTCAGGCAAAGTGACCGCCAAGGCAACTGCTGCCAGGATCGCATCCACCGCAAACGCGATATCCGCTGCTTCGACTTTGACCACTGTCCACCAAAAACCTGACGACTTTGGTTCTTTTTTTTCTTTATGAGGTTCCATTGATTTTTTCAACACGTGCTTTTTCAATAAATGATAGATGGCAATCCCCAACAGATACATGGCACCGATGGCCTGCACCTGCCAAATGTCCACCAGATACGAAATCAGGAACAGGGAACCGAACCGGAATACAAACGCCCCCGCCAGACCATAAAACAACGCCTTTTTCCGTTTGTCCTCCGGTAAATGCCGGACCATCGTGGCAATGACCAGCGCATTATCCGCCGCCAGAACCCCTTCCAACGCAATCAAAATCATCAATACCCAGCCGTACTCAAGTATTAAAGACCATTCCATCGGTCATCCCTCATTTCTCATTTTGAATAAGTATTCACAACTGACAGCTATACACCGACATGCCCCACGATCCTACATCTCCTGCCACTCCTTTTTCCCATAGAAAAAGACCTCTACCGATTGGTAAAGGTCTTATGTCTGCAATCTATACGCAAGGGGTCCTTTACCGTTCAGGCAAAGGTCTCGCAAGCAACATCCCTGTTGCCAAGTGAACCGGAGACGGAAAACCCGTCACGAAATGACGACACACTTGAAAGCTACTCCCCTTTGGAGTCTTACCTATTTAATTAAATTTGCTTCTTCCTTCACTATAGCAAGCGGATCAACCCGGAGTCAATAGGCAGATGTATCATTTTATTGGCAAGAGGGCAGGTTGTGGGATCCGGGCTGCCAGCTGGAGTCTATGCTCTCCCATTTTGGCTTAGGGGACCTTTTTTGTATAAAATCATAAATTTTTTATTGGATTCAGGTTCAAAACGTGTGGAAGATTGATTTTTAAGGGAAAGGCGCGGGTCCAGCATCCCTCAACAGAGCTGCCCGGTTTGCTATATTATCAATACTGGACACTTTATTATCAGAAAATCTAAATATATTATCAAAACCATATTTTCACCCGTTCCAGCAGCAGAGGCGCCACTCTATATCGTATCAGGACCTGCCCCCCTTTGCTGCTCTAATACTTTAGTGGACAGGGGATCGAACAGACCGCGTCCCTTGGTAGCATGTCCAGGGAGTGACTCCAGCCATTGCCCTCATCCATACATTAAGTCCCCCACAATGCCTTACCAAACAAAAAAGCCGTGCCCGGCACCAGCAATCCAGGAACAGCCCCAATCACAAACTCCTCTATTCCCGTCGACAATTCACTCTCCGTCACCCATTTATGATTCTTCACTTCTTCCCCGCCGTCCGTCGGCATGTAATCCCACCATGTAGACGGCCGTTTGGAATTCATTTCTGTGCCTCCTTAAGACGGCTTTAATTTTGGCAAGCAGCACGTCTATAAAAAAACACCCTTATAATTTTTTATAAGGGTGTACATCACTGATATATAAGAAGTTTAAAATTATGATAATCATTGTGAGGAACCTATCTTCTCCACCTTCAAATGCTCAAACGTCACTTGTCCCCCTTCCGAAAATAATGAAATACCTTGATCCCTCACTCGCGGAAAGACCAAATTCGTATGAACGGTCCGACCACCATCAATAAAGACCTCGACACTCGTCTTATCAACCAAGATAGTGAGGTGAACCTGTTTAGCAGCGGAATCGAATGGTGCCTTGCTTTCCAGGAATGTCCCTTCTCTGTCCGGTTGATCGGTAAATCGCCGGTTCACGTAAGAGTGGTCACCTTCCAGGGAGATTCCAGCATCGATATGTCGGGACCGATCTTCGGACTCGCGTAATCTGAAGCCGACTTGATCGGCCTCATCCCAAGAAATATCCGCCTCAATCCGATAAGTCGCCCCTTCAAAATCCAGCTTCTCCATTCCATCTTCAATAGTAATATCCTCAAACCTCTCTGAAGATTCCACCAACCCATCAAGCGCTTCAATAGGCTTCGAACCAAGAAAATATCCACCCTCAGCATCACCATCCAACCTGATTTCCCGCACGATTGAATCAGTCCCATTAAACCCATCATGCTCCATCGTTGGAGTGTTATCCGCATACGACCACTTATTCATCCAGGCAAATGCATAACGCTTCTCTTCCTTATCCTCGGCCTTTCCGTCTTCAAACGTGACCCCTCCATACCAATCGAATCCATGATCCAGCCACTGTGGATCCGACTGATCTGCTTCAAACGTGCTTCCATTGAATTCCCCAGTCCAATAGGCATACGTATTCGGTTCCCCAATCGTTTCTCCATTGGCACTCACTCCAAGCACCCATTTCACCATTCCATCAGGGGCTCTCAATTTGAACAGATCCGGACATTCCAGCACGCCTAAGTCCGATGTGTGGAAGTCCCCTGTAAACTCCCAGTCCTTCAGATTCTCAGATTCATAGAAACCGACCTTTAAACCTTCCGCCATGAGCATGACCCATTTGTCACGCTCATCATCCCAGACTACTTTGGGATCACGGAAATCCTTCTTGCCCGGGTTTTCTAAAACAGGATCTTCACTGTAATTCTTGAAGGTCTTTCCTTCGTCGGTACTCACCCACATGTATTGCTCCTGCTCACCCGTCTCCCCGGTTGGCTGGGTCACGATCGCAATGAAGGCATCCTTTCCGAACCCGGCTGTATTCTCCCGGTCGATGACGACGGAGCCGGACCATGGATCGCCGTTTTCATTGGTGTATTTCGGGATCGTCACCCCCTGGTCTTCCCAGTGGATGAGATCCTTGGAGACGGCATGGCGCCACTCCGTCCCATTGCCGTCCGGGTAGTCTTGGTTATAAAGATAGTAGTAATGGTATTTACCTTTATAGTAGACCGGCTTTTGCGGGTCGTTTTTCCACTTGTCGGGGGTCGTGAAATGGTAGGATGACCGGTACGAACCATCCTTTTCAGCCTCTGGGGATTCGCCTTTGTCATGAGATTTCGTCCACCATGCAGCCGCTCCAACCAGCAGGACGATCAGAACGATCAGCAGGAAAATCCTCT
This sequence comes from Bacillus sp. Marseille-Q1617, assembly GCF_903645295.1. NCBI lineage: Bacteria > Bacillati > Bacillota > Bacilli > Caryophanales > Bacillaceae > Bacillus > Bacillus sp. Marseille-Q1617. The sequence goes on along the minus strand of NZ_CAHJXM010000003.1, from coordinate 785,403 downwards.
TCTTTCTTTTTATTGGATTCATTTTTTTCCACCGCCTAATAAAAAAAGAAAATGCCATCAATGACATTTCCTTTTTTGAAGTTTGCTTTTATTGCTCGTCGTAAGTGATTTGACCTTGCTCCAGGATGCCGCTTTCCACAACAGAGGATTCCTTGTTGTTGATATCAAGCAGGAATGATGGAGCGAATGTTGATTTATGATCCTCGAAATAACCACGGTTCGTCATGTAGCTGGTTACGACGAATTTGTCGGATTCTTTTTGCGGGATCACATAGTGTGCGTACGTCCAAGTGATATCGTTCGGATCCAGGTCCTGATGTAGGACGATTCCTGTTTTGTTCATCGGTTTGAACTCGCCTGTCAATGAGTCAGCCACATAACCAAGCATGTAGATGTCTTCATTGTCTGTTCCTTCAATGGTCATTTTCGATCCTCGTGTGCTGGTGAACAGGTAGAACTTTCCGTCTTTCTGGAAGATGTTCGGGCGTTCGATTTCATCCGTCACCGTGTTCGATACAATCAGCGGTTTCATTTCTTTCTTGATCGTATAGTCATCATTGATTTCGATGATTCCAATGGCACCGTTCGCGAGCTCTGCCAAATCTTTCTTAGGGCTTTCCTGAAGGGATTGGAATTCCTCTTGGAAGAAGCTCATTCCGTTTCCGTAGTACGCACGGTTATAAAGGGAATCTTCACCTGCGTAGCCGTACTCTGTACCTGTGTTTGCTTCGAATACTAAGTATTTTTTGCCATTGTCTTCGATGTAGTGGGGGTCACGAAGCGTATGGTTGTTCATGAAGTTACGGTCTTCGAATGCTTTCCCGACTGTTTCATAGGTATCTCCGTCGCCGCCGCTGTAGATGGATTTGTGATCCTCGACACCGTCGATGTTCAATTCGTTTTTCGCTTGTTCAGAGATATTCACTTGAGCCGTCGTCAATGATTGACGTCCGAATAATCCCTTGCTTTCATTGAAGTCTCCGCGGTTGGTGTAGAATAAGCGGATATCACCGTCTTCTGTGAAGAGTGCGGAGCCCGACCATTCTTCAACCTGACCCTTTAACGTTTCATCGTTCGCTTTGTATTTATCTTGATCGTCGAAGACACGGCCTGCATTCTTCCAGGCATCGATGGAGTCATCACCGACTTTCTTATAGAACATATAGATGAAGGTATCATTGGCGTTTTCAGGGTCGCCGGCAAGTCCGAATACAATGTGATAGCCGTTGTACTCAGCTACAGTGCCGTCTGCGTTTTGAAGCGGCCATGTATCCCATACGTCCATTTTGATTTCATTTCCGTTTTCATCAATCTTCGTTGCCGATTCTACATTTTTTATGGAAGAGGCGTCGAAGGAAGGAACTTTGAATTGAGCGTCTTCCTGCTGCTCTACCATGTTCTTCATATCCTGGCGGGTGATTTGTGATGTGCCATACGTTTCTTTGTATCCTTTTTCAGAAGCCCCGTTGGCAGAAACCGATGTGAAGCTCCCCCCGAAAAGAATGGCTGCACTTAACGATACAACTGTTGCTTTGCTTGCAAATTGACGATAGTTCATTATGTACTCCTCCTCGTATATTATAAGTTCCGGCGCTCTAAGCTCGCCTTACATATATCAGTATAAGAGGGGTGCCCCAAACTGGATATGGCATGGATTGATGTCATTTTCGTCTTAAATTGATAAGGGGGAATATGGGCTCAGATAGGGGGAGGATAATAGTCATTGAAATACAATCATTGAGGAGAATACTCCAGGTGTCCTTTTCTTTTGTCCATTAGTAAAAATGCGCCGAAAATGAAACCGACCCGTCCATCTGGACGAGTCGGTTCTCTTTTATTAAGAAGAGGATGACAGGCATGCCCCTTCCTTCCAAGCCTTATCGAACTGCTCTAATGCAACCTGTCTCGAGCTTGCTTCATTGATATAATCCTGCATGATCTCTCCCATCTCCTTTTTAATACAAGGGGAAAATGAGGACCAATTGAAGGTGTCCGTCTCCTTGATCAGCTGCAGGGTTTCCTCACCGAGCGGGCCGATATCCTTAACTGGGATGTCCTTGAAGGCCGGGATGAAGTGGAACTTCTCCGTCATGTATCCCTGTCCTTTCTCTGATGACACCATCCAGTTAAGGAACTTCTTCGCTTCACGTTTTTCCTCAGGGGAAGATTGGGAATTAATGACCCAATAGCCCGGGACGCCTGCAAGGACCCTGCCTTCTTTACGATCATTGAGAGGCACTGGGAACATGCCGACAGGAATATCCTTTCCTTCAAGCAGGGGCTGGATCCAGTTCCCCTGCAGGATCATGGCGGCCTTCCCCTCTGTGAACAGTTCGAGCTCCGTATAATAATCGGTTCTCGCGGGGCGTTCATTTCCGTAACGGACCGTTAGATCGATGAGGGAGAATAGATCCTGGAATGACGGATTGTCCCGGAAGCTCGTTGAACCGTTATCCAATCCTTGAGTAAATCCCTTGTCTGCTTGAACAAAGGCGACACTCGCCATATGGTGGCCAAGCTTCCAATCCTCGTAATAGCCGTTGGCAAAGGGCATGATCCCCTTCCGGTCGAGCTTAGAAGCTGCTTCTTCAAGCTCCGGGTAGGTGGATGGCAGGGAAGTGATGCCCGCCTTTTGAAAGAGATCCCGGTTGTATACGATACCAAAGCCTTCTATATTCATCGGCATCCCGTATACCTTATTGTCCAAGGTGATCCCGCTGAGCACATTCTCTGATGTCCTGTTGACCCACGGTTCATCTGACAAATCTTCTAAAAACCGTCTCCATTCTTTCGCAGCTGCCCGTCCGAGGTTGGTGAAGATATCCGGTCCTTCACCCGCTGCAAGCTTCGCAGTTATATCGGAATAGTCATCCGCCGCTCCCCCAACTGTTTCCACCTTGATGGCGACTCCCGGGTTTTCTTCCTCATAAGTGGATACCATCTGTTCGAACTCGCTGGCGATTTCCACCTTGGGATTGCGGATTGTGAGGGTGACCTTTTCTTCTTCAGGTTCCGATTCCTTTATCTCTTCTTTGGTCTCGCCGCAAGCTGTGAGTGTGACAGAGATGAAGCCGATGATGAAGGCTTTGAGTAGTTTCTTTTTCATTCTGATCCCCCACTTGACCGGTATTCAAACGGCGTCAGTCCGGTCACTTTTTTAAAAAGCTTCGAGAAATATTTCTCATCCTGATAGCCGAGCATGGTGGATATCGAATAGATCGACTCCTCCGTCTCCATAAGCCACGACTTCGCCTGCTCGATCCGGATCTTGGTCACGAACTTCGACAGGGTCATGCCCGTTTCTTTCTTGAATGTCCTTGAGATATGTTCCCTGGTGAGGAAAAACATTTTCGACAGCTTTTCAAGGGAAATATCCTCCATATAATAGGTCTCTACATAGGAGACGAGCTCCTGGATGCGCCTTGCCGCCTCCATTTCATCGGGACGGCGGATCGTCCGGTACTGATTCTGTTCAAGCTCACGGGATAATCCTTCGTACACGTCCCGGGTGCTTCCCGGGGAATCGAGCTTGTCCTGTACGAGGCGGACGGGAACGGTCATGTTTTCACTCATCCACTCTTCCACATAGAGCCACTGATCCTTCGCAGTGATCACGATGCAAAGGCTGTCCCCGTCAAGAAAGGTGAATGCCCTGCCGATTTTCCGGATTCGAAGCTCTTTATCCAAGGCTTCTATATGTATTTCAGGGCGCTGTTTCCCATAGAAGGAAACAAGCGTCATGTCCATTTCCCTTTCATCGGGTAGAAGGGATACGAGGGTGTCCTCCGAGACCGTCTCTCCTGAACAGATGGCGGTCATGATCTGGTTCCCGCGCAGCCTCATCGCTTCTTCCAGGATCTCTCCCTTCTCGATTCCCTCTGCCGCTTCCTGCTTCACAGCCTTCACCACTTTTTCCAGAACAGCCTGGAATGCCTCCTCCTCAATGGGCTTAAGAAGATAATCGAAGCTGTTCAACTGGATCGCCTTCCGCATGAAGGTATAATCGTCATACCCGGTGACGAGGATGATCTTCCCCTTGAAGGACAGCTGATTGATTTCTTCAATGAGCTCCATCCCCGTCATCTTCGGCATTTTGATATCTGTGAAGATGATGTCGGGCGCCTCTTTCTTGATGATCCCGAGTGCTTCGACTCCATTCGCCGCCTCAAAGATCTCCGTGATGCCAAGCCTCTCCCATTCCCCGAGCTGGCGGAGGACATTGCGGACATTCCGTTCATCATCGACTATCAGTGCTTTCATTCGTTTTCCCCCTCTCTAGCGATCTTCCAGGAATGGAAGCGTCATGGTGACCCTGAAGCCCTTCCCATCCATTCGGTCTATGTCAAAAGATGTTTCATCATTGAAATTCAACTGCAGGCGTTCATATATATTCTTTAGACCAATCCCTGAATTTGCACGACCTTTCTTGTGAAGGGATGACTGAACTCGTTTCAGCTCTTCTTCGGTCATGTGCACACCGGTATTTTGTACAATGAAGGTAATGGAATTCCCCTCTCGTTTCCCGTGGATTGCCAAGGAAGAATTCTCATATCCTTCTTCATAGCTATGCTTGAAATAATTCTCCACAAGAGGCTGGAGGACCATGCTCGGAATGGATGCGGGAAGCACGTCCTCTTCCACTATGATATCCGCCCGAACCCCTTCCCCAAAGCGTTCCTTCTGAAGGGAGAGGTACGACTCGATATAGTTGAGCTCATCCTTGACCGTGACCCACTGATCCGCATAAAGGGAATACCTCATCATCTTCGACAGGGAGGTGATAAGCCTGTACACATCCTTCGCATTGGACCTGAGTGCTACAGCGCCGATCGTTTGGAGGGCATTGAAAAGAAAATGCGGATTAACCTGGGACTTCAAGGCTCGGAACTGATTCTTCCGGCTCTCGATCTCCAATTTATACTCACGATCGATATGCTGATTGATCCGATGCATCATATCATCCATATGTTCCTCTAAATGTCCCAGCTCATCCTTCCGGGAGGTGGTGAAATCGATATCCAAATTCCCTCCTTCGATGGACCTTACCTTTTCACTAAGGTGGATGATGGGTTTGGTGATGATATGGGAAATGACGATGACCATGATAATCCCGAGGACCACTACACCGATCCCCAATAGTATATTCGAATACGCAGCTTCATTTACATCCTTGAACAGGGCATCTTTCGGAATGATCTTCACGAGCTTCCAGCCTTCCAGTTCCCCTTCAAGTTCCTCTTTCAGAATGAGTTCATCTGGTGACGCTTCACCTTTGAATGTCTCTCCTTTTCGGCTGGAATAGATGATTGTACCATTATCATCAAGGAGCGCTACCCGTGCATCCCCCGTATCGGACAGATGCTGGATGATCGACCCGTAGGAATTCAGCTCGATATCCATGGACAGGAATCCAAGGAACTTACCCGTCAGGATATTTTTCACCTTGTGATGTATGGTAAGCACCTTCGTCTTATCCGATTCCGGGATGATCGCCGCGTTTCCAGTATTCTCGATCACATGGGGGGCTTCGATGAGATAATTCTGCTCTGACTCAGACAACTTTTTAAAAAGGGGATCCAGAAGGATATCCTCCTGCACTTTCGGGGCACTGAACTTCGAGCGATATACCGTCATCGCCTCTTTATCCCGGTTGAAATAAAAGCGAAGCTGACGGATGTCAGGACGGGTGACGGAGAAAATCTTCATGCTTCTCTCAAAGGAATTCTCCTGATCCCCCTGCAGTCCCTGTTCGAATACCCTCAAAACATCGGGGTCGTTATAAAGGGCATAGGGAAGGGATATCATGTCCTCGAAATACCGTTCCAGCACCGCCCCGCTCTCCTGCAGTTCTTCCCGGCTCGTCTCGATTTCATGCTCCTCGACACTGGTCTTTGTGTTGCTATATATGATGAACACCGACAGAAAATACGGCAGGATAATGAACAGGATCAGCATCCCGAACAACCGGCTGCGGACACTTCTCATCGGCACACCCCCTTTCGTTATTCCATTCCGACTTTCAGCAAGTCTAAACTATAACAGAAGCGAAGAACCCGTCAATGATTCGTAAGTCGTGCTGATCGGCTGTGTATGGGTCTATGGGGTTATTATGCAGGTGGGACAGGGAAAATATGATAAAATTGAAAAGACCCGCCAATCGTGAGGACGGGTCTTTTGTATTTTTAAGATTGTAAGCTCGTAAGTCACTGAAAATTGCGGAATGATAAAGGCTGGAACTAACTAAGTCCTTCAGCTTCACCCTTTTTTCTCTCCCGTTTCACCAGCATCCCCATTGGAAGATACGTGATGTAAAAAACGACAAGCGCCGCTATTTCAAGATTCATATAATATATGACTCCCGATCCGAAAAAGGACAGGATCGTTTTAGATTCGGTCGGATTTGCCAACTAGAAGAAATTCGTGTCGAGAAGAAGGTTAAGAAAGAAAATCGGAACCGCCGCTCCCCTCGCTCGCCGCATGACCCAAATTTAGAATCATTCTAAGTGGCTCATAAAATGAAAAAGCGGCTCGTATTTTTGAAATCTGGCCTGTAGTTTTGGAAAGCGGCTCGTATTTTAAAAAGTGTCCCGTAAATTTGATAAACAGCACGTAAAACGACCGCCGGCCTGACTTTCTCTATCCCATCTCCATCGTATCCACCACAATCTTCACCTGTAAAAGACCAATCTGTCTATTTTAATTAAAACCAAACATAAAAAGGGCTGATTCCCGGCAAAACCACTGCCGCGAGATCAGCCCTCTTCTATTTATTTCTTCTCGATAAACGGACCATAATCCCTTTGCTTATGCTGGACGCCGATCCATTTGACGGTGGTGAATTCCTCCAGTGCCCACTCACCATTGAACCGGCCTAGTCCGGAATCCTTCTCACCGCCGAACGGCATATGCGGTTCATCGTTTACCGGCTCATCATTCACATGGATCATGCCGGTCTGGACTCGGTGGGCGATGCTTGTCCCTCTTTCAATCGAAGAAGAATGAACCGCTCCGCTCAGCCCGTACGGATGTTCATTGGCCAGTCGTACCGCTTCTTCATCGTCTTCGAAGCGAATCATGGCGGCGACAGGTCCGAAGATTTCATTTTTCGCAATCGGCATTCCGTTGGTTACACCCGTCATCACGGTTGGGGAAAGCTGATTGCCTTTAGCGTCACCGCCTAAGATGACTTCAGCGCCCTGCTCCTTGCTGGCGTCGATGTCTTTCAGGATGCGTTCAGCCTGGTCTTCATCGATCAGCGGTCCGATGTGTGTTGCTTTCTCAGCCGGGTTGCCCGTGTTGAGTTCCTTCACCCGCGATACGAACGCTTCAACGAATTTGTCGTGGATGTCTTTGTGCACCATGATCCGGTTGATCGACAAGCAGATTTGACCCTGATGATAGAACTTGCCGAACAGCGCCGACTCGACTGCTTGGTCGATATCGGCATCATCGAGCACGATGAAGACATTATTGCCGCCGAGTTCGAGTGCCGTTTTCTTTAGATTTCTACCGGCCAGCTCACCGATCCGGCGTCCGACCTCGGTTGATCCAGTGAACGAAATGAGGCGCGGGATCGGGTGTGTGACAATGTCGTCCCCGATTTCGGAGCCGCGTCCGACGACGACGTTCAACAACCCTTTTGGAAGGCCTGCTTCTTCAAAAATGCTCGCGAACAACAATCCGCCCGTCACCGGTGTATGGGTCGCCGGCTTGACTACGACACCGTTACCCGTGGCAAGGGCCGTCGCGATCGATCGCACCGCGAGATGAAACGGGAAATTCCACGGGCTGATGATGCCTACGACTCCGAGCGGCTCCCGGTATACACGGTTTTCTTTTCCCGGCACCTGCGACGGCAGGATCTTCCCTTCCATCCGGTATGGATAGGTGGCCGCTTCCTTCATGCTGAGGATCGACACCTTCACCTCGCCGGCCGCTTTCATGTACGTACTGCCGGATTCCTTGATGAGCCAGTCGATGATCATCTCCTGATTATCTTCAACGATGCGAACCGCTTTTTCCATCACCTCGCGCTTCACCTGCGGGAGCTCATTAGCCCATTCCTGCTGCGCCTTCTGTGCAGATTGATAGGCGTGGTCCAGGTCCTCCTTGCTTGCTGCCTTGATTGTGCCGAGTTCTGATTGGTCATATGGATTGCGGTTTGTGATGGTACTGCCGCTGTTCCCGTCTGTCCACTCACCATTGATGAATAGTTTTGTAAAATCCGTCTTCATATCCTTGTCCCTCCTACATTCCCTGCTGCGTCGGGCGCACAATGATTTCGTTCACATCGACATGCTCCGGCTGCTCGACCGCATATGATATGGACTTGGCAATGTTTTCACTATCCAAAGGCTTCATTTCCTGCTGCTTGAAGGCCTCCAATACATCCTCATCCGTTATGGTTTCCGTCAGTTCTGTGGCCACCGCTCCAGGACTGATGATCGTCGTCCGGATGTTATGGGACGCATTCATTTCCTGACGCAGCCCCTCGGTGATTGCCCGGACCGCATACTTCGTTCCGCTGTACACCGAACTTCCCGGCATGACTTTATGACCGGCGACGGAAGAAATATTGATAATATGTCCCGACTTCTGCTCTTCCATATACGGAAGCACGGCCGCGATCCCGTACAGGACGCCCTTGATGTTCACGTCCACCATCTGATCCCATTCCTTGATCTTCCGCTTATTCATGAACGAAAGCGGCATGAGTCCCGCGTTGTTGACAAGGATATCGATGCTACCGCACTCCTCATTCGTCTTCTTCGCAAGGTCTTCCATCTCATCAGCATTCGTCACATCCGTCACCTGATAAAAGGCCTTGCCTCCGCTCTCTTGAATCTCCTGCTGAAGCTCTTTCAAGCGCTCTTCCCGTCTCGCTGCAAGCATCACCGTGATCCCCTTCGACGCCAGCTCCTTCGCAGTCGCCTGTCCGATTCCGCTGCTTGCTCCTGTAATGATTGCTGTTTTAGTTGTAGTCATGTATGATTCCTCCTGTTTATGTGTTAGATTTCAGTTTACTGTTCTTATCTACATATCCTGTTTTCACGAAAAGTAGATGGGTTAAACAAGAGGTGGAGAGTTTGGGAGATGGGGATGGGTTTGAGGGTCTGGAGATAGGGGCGATAATTTACGTATTTGGGAAGCAGTGAAACTGTATGGAAGGCCACATACGAGAGAGGAATCCCTAGAATATGTGTATATTTTTGCCGGGAACTTGAAACCGGGCCGGATCCTGCCGGAATCGCTGCTACTTCATCGTTAAAACAAATCTTTTTCTTACAGGATTGACGGATTTCCAGCCGGATGCAGATTTATAAGCTGGTAATCCCGTATAAAAAGAGCTCTCCCCTTGCTTAAAAATGGATGCACGATAATTTATGATCCTGTTTCGGGATTTATGATCCCCAATCCGAATTTATGATCCTATATCGAAATTTACGATCCTGAAACTAAAAATACGATCCTAAATCATAATATATGATCTTCTGATAATCATTCTAAACTAGAGGTTCCGCCCATGCCCCCATGTAATTTATTCAGGTTTAATGGCACGAATAGAGATACTGACTGGAGAATATTTACGGGGTGATGCCCCTTTACCGCAAGCGAAGTGCGAAGTGGGACACGGGCACAGGCACCTTGTCCAAACAGCAGTCCATTCATAATTCAAGGCCCATCCCTGAGTACAGTAACGCGTTAACGCACTCTGGGACGGGCCTTTCAGTTTTGACCTATTAGTCTTATTAATAATCAAGAACAGAATTCTGTCCTCCTTAACGCTACACCTTTAAATCCCTCTTTCTGTAAGCCCCAAAAGTAGCCGCACCCAGCACAAGGATCAACCCAAAGGATATTCCCACAAACAAGGGGTTCAATCCGTCAGCAAGCACGTTCTTTGCATCGAAGTATTTAAACGGAGTCAAGTATTTCAACCCTTCTATCTTCTCGCTCAGGTCGATCGCGAAGGATAATATGAAGGTGATGAGCAGGATGCTGGTTGCCAAGACGGATGCTTTTCCGGGCCGTTTGGTCAATGCAGCCACTGCAGTTCCAATGACGATAAATAATACTTGGAGGATCACCATTCCGGCCATGAGGCTTCCGATTTCGCCGGTTACATCACTATCTTCGGCATAGTGTCCGACGATTGCAATCGAAACACCCCATGTAACCAGGGTCAGGATCAGTGCATTCGTCAATGCGGCCAGCATCTTCACCGATATTACCTTCCCCCTTGTCACCGGTTTCACAAATAAGAATTCAACCGTCTTATCCCGTTCTTCTTTCGACAGGATAACGGCCCCAAGCATCGCCGCATGAATCGTTGCCATCAGGATAATATACAGAAATAGAAGGCCGTAGTATCCAACTGCGGTTGATAAATCCAAGCCGCCTCCCCCCATGAAGGATTGCATCGCTTTTGGCATACTCTCCATTAATTCATTCATTGACTGACCCGAAGACGTAAAAGCACCGTACTCACTCATCCCTGCACCGATCAGCGCCGCCATCCCGATGCACCAGATGATCAATGATTTGCGATGTGCCTTCAATTCTCTTAGATACATATTCACGAACAATCCCTCCTTCTATACCGTATGAATGTCTTTTTTCTTATACACGATGAAGCTGACAGTGAAGGAAACGATGATGATAGCAGCTCCCACCATCAAATACGGCCATTCATAAGCCTCCTCATTCATCACGTACGCGTAATCTATATACTTGAACGGCGAGAAATAACGACCTGCTTCTTCCAGCCCTGCCACCATTCCAAGAACAAAGAATCCAAACACCACACCAATCGAGACACTGACGACGGATTTAATTTTTGGAAAAAGTACCGCCAGCAGCGTACCCAGTGCGAACATGATTAAACTGATAATCAAGAGGCTCAAGGAAATTAATAGAAAAGCAGTCAAGCTGAATTCATCCTCCGCCACCGCTTTGGCGATGATGACGGCAGCTGCCACATACACGACGTTGGTAAAAAGAATACTCGTCAAGGCAGCCATTAATTTGGAGACAAGGACCTTTGATCTCGTCACTGGTTTTGTAAAGAGAAAGTCTGCTGTCTTCTCACGGATTTCCTTCGAGCTGATGGATATCCCAAGGGTCATGGCCTGGATGGCCCCGCATAATGCAATATACAAAAAGGTATAGGAGTAGTATCCATTGACGGATCCTATGGTCTCAACTTGAAGCCCCAAAGCCTTTCGCACGCCTTCAGGAAACCCTTCGAGTGCTTTCTTGAATTCGTCGATTTCCTTTGCTATCGGAGGGAACATCGACATGAACAAGAGAGCTAGTCCGATAAGGGCAAATGTCCACATGAGCGTATTCTTGCGGTATGCCTTCAATTCATACAGATACATATTCATGGAGGATCAAGCCTCCTTTTCGTAATAATGCATAAAGATTTCTTCCAAATCAGGTTCTTCAATCCACAGATTGGCAATGTCGATATCAGCGATTTTCTTCATGACTTCATTGATGTCTCCCCGGAATAAGAAGCTGATATGATGATCACGCACTTCAAGGTTATTCACGCCCGGCATATCAAAGTGGTCAGCCGCGACATCATTTTTCACTTCCACTTTAATTTTTTTATGATTGTTTTCCTTGAGTGTACTTATCTTTTCAACCTGGACGATTTCTCCTTCTTTGATGATCGCGACCCGGTCGCACATGCGCTGAACCTCACTCAGGATGTGAGAAGAAAATAAAATCGTTGCCCCTTTTCGGTTTTCTTCCTTCAGCAGATCAAAAAATGTCTGCTGCATAAGCGGGTCGAGCCCGGAGGTCGGTTCATCCAGAATGATCAACTTTGGTTCGTGCAGGAGCCCCTGAATGATCCCTACCTTCTTTTTGTTCCCGAGAGAGAGGTCATCGATTTTCTTGGTCAGGTCAAGATCAAGTTTTTCTGCAAGTTCCTTGATTCTGCCGCTGCAGTCCTTTTTGTAAAAACTTGCAGAGTATTTAAGTAAATCCAACACCTTCATATTGTCATAGTAAAACACCTCAGACGGCAGATAGCCCAAATCCTTTGCTATCTCGGGAGCATGCTCTGCACAGTCTTTCCCGAAGATCTTCGCGCTCCCGCCTGTCGGTTGGATAAGAGAGAGAAGCGTGCGGATAGTCGTGGACTTTCCTGCTCCATTCGGGCCGATAAATCCAAAGATTTCTCCTTCTTCCACGTTGAAGCTGATATTATTTATTCCTCTTGAAGACCCATATGTTTTGGTCAATCCATTGATTTCAATCACATTCATATGCTGCCGCCTCCCTTTTCATTTGTAAAATGACTTCTTAAGCAGTTCTGTATATGCGTTCATGTCAGCCAGGATTTCTTCTTTATCGATTTCAGCCACCGACATCGTCCTGGCCTTCACTTGCTGTTGACTCGCAAAACCTTCAAACGTCCAATAAATGATCTGGATCGCTTTTCCAACATCGATGCCCTCACGGAACTTAGTCGCATCCACATTGCTGAACAATTTCGTGAAGCTGCTGTCCGTCAGTGATGCCTTTATTTTTTCGATTCCGTCTTTCACTTCCGGCGCCTCTTCATGAAATGCACTATTCAGAAAGTTGATCAAATCGGGGTACGTCGAAAACATTTCAAACTTTATAAGAGACACCTTACGGATGATCTCGAATATATCCCGTTCTTGCAGGTCCAATTTTTCATAGATCTTTTCTGCAAATATATCCGATAGATATTCATACAATGAAAGATATAACTCTTTCTTGCTTTTAAAATAATGAAATAGGATTCCCTTTGATATTCCGGCTTCCTTCACGATGGCATTCGTCGATGCCCGTTTGTACCCATTCTCAGCAAACACCTTTGTCGATGCATTGATGATCCTGTCTTCCTTTTCAGTATCTATATTCAATGATCCGAACAAAATAAAAGGATCCCTCCTTTGAGTGAACAAGCTATTGACCAGTTGGGTCAATTCCATAATACACCTTTTGACCAGTGTGGTCAACACCAATTTCAAAGGCCCGTCCCCGATCACGTTAACGCGTTAACGTGATCGGGGACGGGCCTTCAGATTAATGGAAGTATTGATTCACAATGTTTAGTAACCGCTCGTTATTTTCGGATGAAACATTTTCAGATAACCTCGCGCCTGCTATGATAGGGGACCACGCGATTATTTCTTCTTTGGAAAGACCGCTTCTCTGACAATAGAGCCTCAGGTACATTTCGGCAAGATCCGATGACACCTGTGAATAGAGCAGGCAGGTACGATAGACGTCTGCACGAATATCCCCGCTGCTTGCATCGATCCAGTCGATAATGGCCACTTTATCATCTGACATGATCAAGTTATGGAGGTGAAAATCCCCATGGCAAAGCCGATTCTCGAATTTCATGGAATCTAATTTTTCGAGCAATGCGCTCTTGTGTTTTTTATCCAATCCCTTTACAGATTCAATCTGCCGGGTCAATTTTTCAGTCATGGGTTCAAGGGATGCAGCGCTCATTGAATGGATTCTCATCTGAATATCTACAGAGAGACCCATATTCTGCTTTTTCCATGTCGGCCAGTGCAAGTTCCCCTAACGTTCTGCCTTTAACATATTCCATGATGATCGCCTGTTTGCCATCTATTTTTGTAACGTTCAGTATGCCTGGTACCGGAAGTCCGCAAGAGTGGGCAAACTTTTGCTTTTTTGCTTCAAAAACAGCTTCCCCATCAGGCAATCTGTCATCGAGTATTTTCACTGCCTTGTTTTCATGAAGGTAGATTTTTGCAGTATTGCCTTCAGCGATTGAATTGCCTAGATTCATTGATTTTCTCCTTTGTTTTACTGCATATTACATTTTCACTGCTTTCATACCGGTTCAAAGAAAGCAAAGTTATTGTTTTTATGACGTGTCGACGGGAATTCCTATACTCTTTAGTCAATCAATGGCCTGTTGACGGTTGTCGCCACAGGATAATTCTCCATCCGAATAAATTCATATGTACCTCCATTTGTGTCCTGCATGAACCTATCCAATTCTTTAAAACCCATCTTTTTGTAGACATTGATCGCCCGTTGATTGAATGCTGCAACAGATAAAGTGATTTTCTCAGGTGCAAAACGGGTGATCACAAAGTCCATACCGGCCCTCAGAAATTCCAATCCCAAACCGCTCCCCGTCAAATCAGGCCTCATACCAAGTCCGATATCAAAAATCGAGTCCTGCTCTGTGTTGTTTACACTGAAAAAGCCCACTACTTCCTTGCCTTTACGAACGGTGAACATCGTGTCACCCCGAGACTCTGGATCCAAAAATCCGGCAAGGTCTTCTTTATCTGCTTCCATATCATAAAAAGAATATTCTCCATCATAATGCCAGTTATAGGCTATGTCCTCTGCTTCCTGCTGCGTCATTTTTTCAAACCTGTACATCACTTTTCCCCTCTTATCCTTTGCTCATAAAATCGAATCCAACAACTCCACCCTGACATCATCGGGATTCTCTGGATCATTATCCTCCTGATACATTTCTAAATTCCATCCGTGATTCAACCGTTCCTTCCTTTGTTCTGATATCCATCGATGCAGTTCTTCATAACTGCTTCTGATCTGGTCACCGGGTCCATGATGCATGATCGCAGCGTATGTTTGCTGAGGGACGGTCAACGTCACCATACCTTCTGGGATATCCTGATACTCTTCTACCTGGACACCGATCCAATATCCATCTTCTTCTTTAGACATTTCCTCCACAACAAATGCCCCCACCTGCCGGACCGGGTGAACGGCATTCTTTATTTCATATGACCGCTCCTTTAGCAACCGCGCTGCTTTCGGTATTTCTTCTAAATACTCTTCTCCTTCACACAGAACCCTGAAACCCACCAATTTGATTTCATTCAAACTTTTTATTGTTTTTTGATTAATGACTCTTTTGTACATGTAAGTTCCTCCTTTTTCACAAAATGACATATTATTGACCTTTTTATTATATACCAATTATTTCAATTTTCCGAATAAATTCCCAATAATACTCAAAGTAAAAAAGACTGAATTCAACGTAGAATCCAGTCTTAAATCACCCTTACTTATTATGGTACCAATACTTCATCAATGACATGAATGACACCATTGGATGCCTCGATATCCGCTTTTACAACATTCGCATTATTTACGCGTACAGGATCAAGTGAAATATCCACAGTCTTCTTCGCAAGAGTTTCCGCCTTCATCCCGTCTTTTAGATCCGTAGAGAGAACCTTACCTGATAATACGTGGTAAAGCAGGATTTCCTTTAAATCATCTCTTGCCAATAATTCTTCCGCTGTGATTCCCAACTTTTTCAGAAGCTTGTCAAACGCGGCATCCGTGGGAGCGAACACCGTATATGGCCCCTCCCCTTTCAATGTCTCAACCAGACCTGCTTTTTCCAAAGCGGCAGCCAGTGTCTTGAATTGCCCGGCTTCTACAGCAGTGTCGATGATATCCTTGTCAGCTGCTGGAGATTGACCCCCTACAGCCAACACTCCATTTGATAGAGACACAAACATCATGAACACAACGAAAATCAATGCCATTTTTTTCAATGTCAAATACCTCCTGAGTTCTTTTTGTAAACGATGCAAGAATTTTCGCTTTATCACTCTTTTAGCGAGACTCTGTATGTTTACTCAAAGGGTAGTATGCATCGAATTAGCATGATTATCCATTTACAATTTATTTTTTCTGATTAATTTGCAGCACGGCTGTATTCAATGTGTACACTTCCCAAGAGGTAAAATTCTAAAGGTGCATAAGACCTCACCAGTGAGAACCTTATCTATTACAAAATATAGAGGCTTATCTCAAATGAAATAAGCCTCTAACACTCATTTGTATTAAACTGTAAGACATTCTATATTTCGCGAAGGCATTGTTGAATACTCTCCTGGAGTGAACTGAATTTCGAGTACTCATTTAATTTCATATAAAAACTCTTCAAAAACGCCTTGCTGTTAAATACCAGAAACCAATACTTCTCTTCATCAAGGTGTTCCTTTTGGGCTTTTAATTCAGCTGGAAGGGCTTGGACTTGGGTTATTACTTCCTGCTCACTGAGGCCCCTATCCAGCATTTCAATGATCGGTGTGACCATCCTCTCGTCTTCTTGATGGATATAGGTGCTTTCTGAAACTAACATTTTCTTCCATAATGGATGGAGGATCTCCGAGTACAATTCTTGACTTATCTTCGGACTTTTCACAAGCTCGTCGAAGGTGTCGGCAACATGCGCAATACTGTGGGCCCAGCCCTTATAGGGTACATATCCCCTTAGATCTATCTCCTCATTAATATAATGGATCAACTCATGCTTTACTTGATCAATATCCTCTTGTGTCAAAAAACTTTCCTCATTATCCCTGTACAAAATAAGGGCGATCAATAGTGTCGTGAATGTTCTCGTAAATACAGAATCCGTTCCGCTTTCACCAATTCCCTTATGTAAAAGCTCA
This sequence comes from Bacillus sp. Marseille-Q1617, assembly GCF_903645295.1. Taxonomy (NCBI): domain Bacteria; kingdom Bacillati; phylum Bacillota; class Bacilli; order Caryophanales; family Bacillaceae; genus Bacillus; species Bacillus sp. Marseille-Q1617. Next base: position 768,925 of record NZ_CAHJXM010000003.1, on the reverse strand, counting down.
TTTATACTTTTAAACAACAATTTTTTTAAATTCTCTGGTTCAATCAGATTATCCTCAATGATCATCCGATAAAAAGAGGTGTAAATGAGCTGATCCCTCAGTTCTGGATCAGTTGAACCTATATGGGCGAACATCGCTTGAACAATTGAAAGTCTATCCACTTCCAACCAGTTTTTTTCTCCGGATTTTATTTGGGTCAATACTATTTTTAGGTCATTATCTTTTAGAGCAGTTTTATGTAATTGCAGATTCATTAAAATTCCCCTTTATTGATAGCTTCAGCCAATTTATTATCTACATGCAACCATTGGATGAGTATGATTTTTATCTATGCTGATCAATCAAAATCGGATTGCCGTCCGGATCCTCTATCATCAAGCTTGCTGGGCCTTCACCCGTTTCGTCTGCTTCAGACAATATGTTGATCCCTTTAGCCTTAAGTTCTTTCTGTAGGTCCCTGACATCTGTAAAAGAATCAAGGTTTTCGGCATCTTGATTCCAGCCGGGATTAAATGTAAGAATGTTCTTTTCAAACATCCCCTGAAACAAACCAATAATATGACTTTCATTCTTCAAAATAAGCCAGTTCTGTGAAATGTCTCCCCCTAGCGTTTTAAATCCCAGATTTTCGTAAAATTCCTTGGATTTATGAATGTCCTTTACATTTAGACTTACTGAAAATGCTCCTAAATTCATATGTTCTCCTCCTATTATTTAAAAATTCAATTAACTCCCTTTAACTTAAGTTTACACGATTATATGGCAGAGAACACCAATATTTAACTTAACTTCCCTTTCCCCTTATAGCGTGAATAAAATCGTTTTGTGCGAAAGGGACCTGTCCCCGTGGCTTTAGCCTCTTTTTCGTATTCTATAAACAAGCTGACAAGCCTCCGCATAATATATTGATGAACAAGCATTTCTTTTACAGGAGGTGAAGCTTTATGGTTTCTAACCACAGAAAATGTTCATGCAGCGTTTTTGATATTTTCCTTGGGGTGCTGACAGGATTAATTTGGTTCCTGCTTGCGGCTTTAGGAGTAATTACAGATGCATTTGCTTTAGTAGGACTTGTCGGCGGCCTTGCTGATTTTGTGGCAATTTTCGTTGGAGTAGTAGGGTTCTTAGCAATTCTGCTATTCGGCATCTGTCTCTTCAAAAAGATTTGGCATTGCTGTTTCGGAAGAAGAAGAGGCGGCGGTGGCGGTGGCGATTGCTAATGAACCATTAGCATTTGCTAGCAAAGCGCTAGATAAGTGATAGTTTTCACAATCCTAGTAATCAACATACCAAGAAATTTAGTTTAATTGCTTAAAAATACAGGTGCCCTCCCACACGGTGTTCAAGCAACAAACCGTGAGGGGCGGGCACCTGCCATTTTCCTAAGCTCTATTTCTATTTTTCTATACATATACACGTTCCCCTTTTAACATGTCGCCCTCATAACACTAATCCCGGCTGGTCCGGTTTATAAATAGATACCCCACCATGCCCAATAAAAGGATCTTCTGATTCTCCGGAAGCTGGTCTGATATTTCTACCATATCATTATAGACGTCCCGAAAGATGTTGGTGTATGTGTGAGGGAACCTGCCGTAGCGGAATCTTGCCCACAGTCGGCCTTTTGAATCGTGAAGGGTGAATTCCCCTGTAAAGCCTGAGCTTTTAACGTCCAGGAGGGTTTCGCCCCGTAAATCTTTTAAAACCCCCGTGATGTTGACCATGCTTTTGAACTCTTCCTGTATGTACGAGCCGACCCGCTGACCCTCAGGACCGGATATTTCCAACATACTTTGCTTGAACCCCTTTCTCCTGCATGAAACCAAGACTTCTCCCTTGCATGAGGTGAAATAAAGTTCAAACGGAAAAAATGTTAATAAAGAAGGTTGATAGATTATGAACGGGTATGCCCACCAGGGAATTTTTCTTATGTGAAAAACGCCGATGAAACTGCCCGTCTTTTGAAACACAAGCAGCCTTGGCATCCAGCCGGCATCCCTTTTAATCACAATATGATTCAAATCCACGATGTCTGCAAATGCTTCCGGAATATCTGCACCCTTCACCTTGTTGTATTTGCTGCGGCTGGCGAGGGCAATTCCAAGCATCATCAAGGCCGGTAATAACAGGGCGAGACACTCCAGCCACTGCTCTGCCGACTCAGGCGTCGTAAAGGCGATAAACCCTCCAGCAGCCAATAAAAGGGCCGCGGATACGATATAGGCACGTCTTTCTCTCCGTATATACATGCTGGCAATCATGTTGTAGTCTCCTTTTTTCATATATTCTGTGCTATGAATCTCCTAGAAACCCTTTATACACACCACCCTGTAGAATGTCCTCTGCGTCAAGTTCCGCCCACTCCTCCAGCGTTACATCCCCATGATTTTTTAAATAATCCTGCATAATGAGATCACCCATCCTGTAATTCGCCCACCTGGGGATGTTCATCTCGGGATTTCCATCTAACCACCCTTCATATATCTCAAAATCAGTAGTGTTCCCACTTTCTTTTAACTGTGCGAATGCCACTTCCATTTCTTCATCAGAAAGCTGCTTCGTCCATGCTACTTCCGTTTCTGGATACAACGTTTTTGCAAATGCATCACCTTTCCCTTCAAAGACCACAAAGTCCAATAAGGAATCGTAAGCGGTATCCCCTTCCATCGTGACGGCATGGTGATACTCGTGCGCCATCGTATAGGCGAGCATTTCCTCATTATAAGAGGAGGACAGTGCTAATAGAATGACATTGTCATCGAGTGTCCATGCTGCTAAGCCTCCCATGTCCTCTGTCGGCATATCCGGATTGACCGGCATGACATAGATGGTTTTGTCCCCGCCTTCAAGTAGATCTGCCGACTTCACCAATGACTCTTTGATCAACTCATTCGTTGCATCCTGATGTTGAATCAATTCTGCAGTCTGATCTTTCAGATTTTGGATGTCATGAGTGATCGTGATGTTTGGCGGAATCTCCCTCTTCAAAATCATTTTCTTCTCCGACATTTTTTCAAGAAGCGGAGATTTCACCGTATAATTAAATGTTCCGAGTGTATTCAGCAGAGTGTTTCCCTCTACCACTTCGATGTAATCCAAAGTCTCTTCATAAAACGGGATGATTTGAAAGTTCTGATTACCATATGAGAATTCCATTGTTTTCTGCGCAGGCAGTTCCTCTATATGTATCTTTTCAGTATTATTTTCATCTTCTGCGCAGGCAGAAAGGGTGAACAGAAGGATTGTCATAATGGTAAGGGCTTGCTTTTTCACTGATTGATCGACCACCTTCCAGTATATTGAAATTAGATAATAGATATACGATAGATAGATGGACTAGGTTTCAATTTTTAATTATTTTCAAATAAACATGTTTTTCCACCCGGCGTTCTTCATGCCCGCTTTATTCGACTCAAAAGAGAGTATGTTAAGATTAAGGGTAGGAAATCAGACGAGGAGAATGATGATGAAAAAGACTTTAGACCACATTGGTATTGCTGTTAGAAACCTGGAAGACACTATTCAATTTTACGAAAATATTCTCGGAGCCACCCTGCTCGATCGTTACAGAAGCGATGCAAAAGGCGTGGAGAGCGAAATCGCCGTCATGGAAGTGGACGGGCACAGGACCGAATTGCTTGCACCGACGAATAATGTGACGTCACCGATTGCGCGTTTCATTAAGCAGAAAGGAAAAGGTGTCCACCATATTGCGTATCGTGTCGAGGACCTTGATGCTGCTTTGTCAGAGCTCCAGGATCAGGGAATTCGTGTATTAGAGGACAGTCTCCGCATAAACAAACATGGCCGGCGATTGATTTATTTGAACCCGGCTGATACAGAAGGGACGATCATCGAGTATTGTGATTATCCTGGTGTTGCTAAACCATAAAATAGGTGCTGGCTCAATCCCCTCTCAGCCAGCACCTATCTTCAAATTCTTCACCTCTCCATTTTTAGGACTTTCATCCTTTTCATCCCTTCATAGGAAAAGTAATTTCTACCTAAAAGAAAAAACTTTCAGTAAGCACTATGTTTCATTTGACAGCAATTCCACAAATTTCTACAAATTTCCCGTAAGCGCTTTCTTATTATTGAAGCAGGCATTTTATTTCGTGATGCTAAATAATCGTATAGGAGGAAGTTTATGAACAAGAAAAGGGTTATTGTATCTACCGCATTGGGGTTAGCATTACTGGCTTCTCAAAGTACATATGCAAATCCCCAATCGAATCCAAATGGTCCGTATGTGGAAAGAGAACAAAATGTTTCATTGTCCAGTCTGATGACGAATCAAGAACTGGAGGACAAGCTCTTGAAGCTCGAACATTCTTCTCAAGGAAAGATGCAGCTGGACATTGCCGGGTATTCCAACAATGGTTTTCCTTTATATGTAGCTAAATATGGTGATCATGATCCGGATAAGAAACGCGTGCTGATTTATACGCAGATTCACGGAAATGAAGTGCTCGGTACAGAAGCGGCCATGGAAATCATGCAGAAGTTCAATTCAGGGGATAAGGCCATCAATGAAATGCTCGATGAGGTCTCTGTCTGGATTATGCCTCGTGTAAACCCGGACGGTACCATGACGGAATATGAAGGAAACTGGAATCCGGTCCGTTACAACCACCAGACATGGGACCCTGAAGCTTTGGGTATGCCGGCCGATACGAAAAATCCTTGGTATTATAATCCTGGTATCGAAAGAGGACAAGCTAACGACGGAAGAATCAATTACGGTATTCCTGGATATGACCTAAACCGCGATTTTAACCCTAACTTTGATTTTGACATCAATGAGGCCGACAAGGAAAAGCTTGCTGAAGTGCTGAATGATGAGAAGACAAACAATATCAACTCCACCGGGTTTGGTGTCTCTCCTGAAGCTAGAGCGGTCACAAACGTAGTCAAGGAATTCAATCCAGACTTTGCAATCGATGTCCATCACCGAGGCTTCAATGTCCTTTCTGAAGAAGACAGCCGCTCTGTTTCCATCTCGGTCCTGGGTCTGTTCACCACAACACCATATATAGATCCTTTTACAGGAAAAACCTATGAAGTCGATACAGAAGTAGAAAAGCTCAGTAAGCAAATGACCGTAGTCGGCTATCAGTCCCTGCAAAGAGGATTCTCATCATTCGGGGCAATCCAGCAGTACCCTCAAGTGAATTATCCTGGTTCCGGTTTAGGTGCGATTCAATTAAACGGTACAGCCACCATGCTCATTGAAGTGAAAGGCCAAACACAGACACTCGGTCAAAAGCAGAATGGCATGCTGAAGGAAACAGTCAAGGTGCCGGTCTATGATATGTTGAATTCGATTGCGGACGGCTCTATAAATGATGTCGATGCCAATTTATATGATGAGATTCCGCCTGCTTATGGCAGTATCAGTGACCCTACAACACGTGACTAACATGGAAGGGGCAGTTCCTGCTGAACTGCCCCTTATTTGGTAAAATCTTAATCTTTCAAAACCGTTTCCACCATTAACTTCATGAAGGAACCTGTCTCCTGTTCTCCATCTTTAAGCTCTTCCTGAATCCAATGGTATTCACCTTTCAACAGACTCGCTATCTCATGAGCAGCTGCGGCGTGTCGGGAAGGAGTCATTTGTTCATAAATTCCAACTACCCGGTCTTGTATGTTTTGCGGCAAATCCCTATGTATGGTCTTCAAGCCAAGGAGTGCCCTCTCCCTCGCGTATCGTGACAAGAGGATGGTCGTCACGTTCCTCATGGTATGACGGAGCATTTCGGGCGCCCATGTATGATTACCTCTCTCCGCTGCTTTTTTATATTGAAACAGGAACCAGGCTGCGTCGAGCACGCTGTCCTTGAAATGACCTTTGGTGATCGTCAGGTGCTGGACAGTTTCATATTTTTTCATCAGGTTGTCAGGATCGTAGAGTACGGTAAAGAAATCCTTTTCTTGTATCGTCTTCTCCGTAACGGTGAACAGATCGATGTGCAGCCAGTCGTCATAAATGGCAATGATCTGGGGGGCGATGATGAAAATATCATCATAAAAGAGCAGGTCCTTATAAGCTTTGATATGATCAATGCGTCTCTCGAGGAACTCTTTCTCTTCTCTTTCATCTACCAGGCAATACAAATCGATATCAGAATACTGATCATGTTCTTTCCTTCCCATAGATCCCTTTAAGAAAATACTGCGTACCCTCGGGTCCCCTTTTAAACTGGCAGCCACTTTTTCTACTGCGATTTCCTGACGCATTATCAGTCACCCCTCAAATAATACTTTTTTCATAGAGTGCAAGAATCATGATTACTCTCAATATAGTTATAGCAAGTCCGGCACCCAATTGATTCCATTATTTTTTCCTTAAAATGATTCTATTGAGTAAGCAGCGTATAATAATAATTTGCATCTTTTAAGGCATTGTTCAAATCGATAAAAGTTATCATGCTGTTATAGAGAGCGATTCCAGCAAAAGAGGCAATGATAATGAGATGGCTGTTTTTAAGTATTTGTTTATTTTTCTTTAAAACAATGAGTACTGAGATAATGACAATAAAAAAATACCCGGCAGAAATCAGTAATTCAACTATATCTGAATTGATATCCTCGACGGAAAGTCTATATTGTTCCAGTTGCTCTCCATTCTCCTTATTTTCTTCCATTACTGTTTGTTTGCCCCGATGTGCAATTTTCCATGTATAAGTATTCTCTTCTTTAATAACAGTGTATTGATATCCTCCAGCTTTTTGTGATGCTATCACAGATTCTTTACCTGCAGCGCTATGCGGCACCAATACCATTATCAGAACGATCGTTAGTATTTTCAAGAACTGATGGTTTCTCTTCATCAATGAACCCCCTGTAAATAAATGAAGTTACCGCTGACACCTTAATCCTAATTTTACCATAACCAAAAGTCACAAACGGAAAATAAAAAAATGACTGTTCTCTTGCTTCAATTTTTGAAGAAGAACAGTCATTTCGATTCGCAGAAAGTAGAGAAATTTTTGGTTGCAATTTTATTAGATTATTATAATGAACTTTCAAAAATCCCCTTAATATCTTCAATCGCTCTCTCCAGATTAGAGTAAATAGCAATCTTTGAAAAATCGAGTCCCAGCTGGGTAGCTGTCTGTGCGACTTCCGGTCTCATTCCGGTAATGATGCTTTTCACCCCGATTAAATCTAAAGCAGAAACAAGCAGGAATATTTGGTTTGCTACCATTGTATCAACAATCGCCACACCGGAAATATCGATCACCAGGCACTCAATGCCTTTCTTCTGGCATTGCTCCAGACTTGATTCTATCAATGATTTTGCTCTATGAGTATCGATATTGCCGATCAAAGGCAGGACAGCGGTGGAATGAGTCAATTTGATGACAGGTGAGCTCAGTTCCATGATCACTTCTTTTTGTGCTGCAACAGTGGCTTGATGAAAATCTGTATAGGTTATGACAAATTCCTCAATCACGCTATCAAAAGCAAAATTGAATTGATTCGACCATTCTAACAGTTGGGCTGGAGATATACCTGAAGGATCCGTTTGAGTGAATCCATCGATTTTATTCCAGTAAATTTGTCTGAACAACTTGAATTGATGGATTATTTCACTTAGAGGAGTATTCGTTAAGACTCGATCCCTGGCCACCTCATTGGCCCATTGTTTAATCGCTTCATACTTTTTTTCATCATCACGATGTTTAAATATTTGTGCGATCGACATGATGAATTTTTTGTTTTGTGCACGAAGCTTCTCTTCAATGGTAATTGGTACACTTTCTGAATAGATACTGCCGATTGAAGCTTTTTTAGATTTAAACCAAGTGTTGGTCAGATCATCCGTGTTTTGCAAGATAAATTCATATAATTCATCATTTTTAGTATTCATCCGCGATCCCCTCGTTCCATTTAGAATTTTTTGGTTATTTCTATCATAACGTATATAGCTCATGAGTGGTCGGATTGAATATCACAATTTTGGAAACTTTGTCCTTTTTCTATGCACGATTCGAACGATGCATCAGTGTCTTCCACTTGCTAAAAGTACGCCTCCAAGCTTCACCCTCATTTCATCTTAGTACAGGGGAAGGCAGAACTTTTATCCCGTCTCCCCCTGACATTCACTCTGCAAACTTCATCCAAGTTTCCCATATTGACTCAAGCTCTTCATTCAACTTCCGCTTCCTTCTATCAAGCTCGCCCAGCTCCTCATGTTCCAATTCACCATGGCCCATGGCTTCATCCAGTTGAACGATCTCATTCTCAAGCGCTTCCACCTTCGACAAGAATTTTTCTTCTTCTTTCTTAGGATCTACACCCTTTCTTTGCGGCTTCTTAACCTTTTCAACAGGCTCTTTGATTAACTGCCTGATTTTTATTTTCTCGCCTTCCTCTCGGTAATCATCGTAATTTCCAGTGTAACTTTTAAATCCATGATCCTCAATCGCTACCACCCTCTCACTCATCTTATTGATAAAATAACGATCGTGGGAGATGAAGAAGATGGTTCCTTTGAATTCCTCGAGTGCTTCTTCCAATGTTTCAATTGATTCAATATCCAGGTGGTTCGTAGGCTCATCAAGTATCAATAAATTGATATCCCGAAACAGTAGCATGGCAAGTTTCAGCCTGATTCGTTCACCGCCTGACAGATGTTTCACTTTTTTGAAGACACTGCCTTTATAGAACATGAATTTTGCCAAGTATTCTCGTGCTTTTCCTTCTAAAATCGAAATGTCCTCCCTGAAAGCTTCCAGAACGGTGAGCTCTTCATTGGAAAACACGATTTTTTGAGGCAGATAAGCCGGCTTGACATTTGCGCCAAGTTCCACCATTCCAGCATTCGGCTGTTCCTCTCCAAAGAGCATTTTCAGGAATGTCGTCTTCCCGCTTCCATTTGAACCAATCAATCCTACTCGTTCCCCGAAATGAATCATCAACTCGGCATCTTTAAAAATCACTTTATCGAGAAATCGTTTAGACAGACCTATTGCTTTAACTGTTTCATTTCCAGACCGCTCGGAAGCTGTGAAGTCAATTCTCATATTCTTTTTTTCAAATACCGGTTTGTCGACCCTATCCAGTTTGTCAATTTTTTTCTGGATGCTTGCAGCTCTTCTGAAAAACTTATTGTTATCGGCTCGAAGCGCCCAGTCCCTCAGATTTTTTACCTGATGTTCCATATTGCCGATTTTCTTCTGCTGCTCACGGAAGTGCTCATATTGAATGCGCAGATTTTCTTCTTTTTGACGGACATAGGAGGAGTAATTTCCTTTATACGTCTTCGATGTCATATCCTCTATTTCAACGATCTTTGTAACCACGTTATCTAGAAAATAACGGTCATGGGATACAATGAGGACAATTCCCTTGTAGCTCTTCAGATAGTTTTCGAGCCATTCGATCGACTCCATATCCAGATGGTTGGTCGGTTCATCCAATAGCAGGATGTCCGGCGCATGAATAAGAAGCTTCCCTAGCATGACGGTTGTTTTTTCCCCGCCGCTCAAATAATCGAAATCCCTGTTTAAAAAACTTTCATCAAACTTCAATCCGGTGCATACCCTGCCCAATTTTTCCTCTGTCTCATATCCCCCCTTCATTTCATACAACCCAACGAGATCGCTGTATTTTGTCAGGGCTTTTTCAAGACCCGCACCATCGAGTGTTTCCATCGCTTCTTCTATTTCACGCATCTGCTTTTCGATGAGGTTAACTTCTTCAAAGGCAAGGTTTAAGACATCGATGACCTTCAGACCACGCGGGAACCGGGGCATTTGTTCAAGGAGAGCGACTGCCGCGTTTTTAGGTACATTTACAAACCCCTCATCATAGCCGTAGCTGGAAGTTTGAGGATAGCCTGGATAGTAATGCATGGATTCCGCCCCTGAAATCAATTTCAATATCGTGCTCTTCCCGCTTCCATTGGCACCGACGATCCCCACCTTCTCTCCGGTAAACACCTCAAACGTAATATCTTCAAGAACCAGTGTGGCATCCATATATTTTTTTACACCATTCATTGATAATTCAAGCATATTAATTCCTTCTTTCATCCATATTGTGCGTTACGCTTTTATGGACAGCATCAAGAAGAACTTCATACTTATTCAGTTAAATAAAAAAGACCATAAGAAGATGTTTCTTCTTACAGTCTTTTACGCTCTATAATTGTGAACAAGGAGTGGGCGCATCCAGACAGAACCCGGCATGGTAAAAAACACAGAGACCGCCTGTTTAGAGAGTCCGACAGTAACATATACGGACGCCAATCCTATTCATGAATATCTTGAGCAAAAGTAAGTAAGTACCTTCTAAATTGCCTGATTCCATAAAGAACATAACAAATAAACCTATTGAAGCTAGGTACATTAACGTTCTAAATAAAATCCCTATTAATTTAAAAATAAATTAATAAATTAGCAATTTGTTGGTCTCATAAACTTACTTTCCCCCTTCTTCATTTACTTGATTATCTCACTTTTTCATTATTTTGTAAATTAGGTTTTTTCACTATTCCATTAACTCCAAAACGCGCCTAAATACCTGCCATGCTCCGCTTCTTCAGCAGCCATCGCATCTGCTTTTGTCTTATGAACAGTGCCTTTTGGATGCTGCGGCGGAGCATAGATCGAGTAAAGCTTCAGAGGCTCATTTCCTGTATTCGTAAGGTTATGCCAAGTACCAGCAGGAATCACGATTGCGTAGTCATCCTCTACGTTCCTTTGAAAGGTCAGGTTATTTGGATCATTCCCCATTTGTACGACACCCTGCCCCTGCTCTATTCGGAGGAACTGGTCAAGTTCCGGATGGTTTTCAAGGCCGATATCTTCCCCGACACCTATGCTCATCAATGTAACCTGAAGATGTTCCCCTGTCCAGAGGGCGGTGCGGAATGTATTATTGCTGACTGTCGCCTCTTCAATATCAATAGTGAACGGTTCCGGTCCATAATCCATTCGATTTCCTGCAGCAGTGCCCAAGTATCTTAATTTGTCCGCATGCTCCCATTCACCTTTGCAGGCGTTAAAGAAAGCTTCATAAATAGAAGGATCCTGGGTGATCATTGTTCCCGTCCGGTAGTGTTCATAGCTCTCCAGTTCCGCTTCATAACCTTTTTGGAGTCCTTCCTGGTAACTATAAAAAGGAATCTGTTCAATCTCATACATCGGCTGCACTCCAGTCATCGAGATATATAGATTGGTCAACCGGCCCCACTGCGCTCTTTCGTCCTCTGCGATTTGGGCTAGTTGATTCCTGTGTTCCTTATCTGGAGCCACATTTGCCAGCCTGCTGTAAAAATCAACCGCTGAAGCCTTTCCAATGATTCCGTTCAGTAATACGTCCATTACCTGGTGATTCTGACTCCCATTCGTATAATCATTCGTATAATATGGATAATACATTCTCACTCATTCCCTTCACCTTTTTACCACGATATGATATGCGGGAATTCCTGAGAGTGTGCGTTTACCCAAACAAGACCCGTCCCTCGATGCATTAACGTGTTAACGCATCGAGGGACGGGCCCACTAGCGTTGCACGACTTCAAAAATATGTAAAATAACGCAAAATGGTAAAATTTCTTTACAAAAACAAAAAAAGCCCTAATGTAGAAGATAGTGACCTAAACGTTCCCTAATCTTCTACAAAAGGAGCTCACGCAATGAGTAAAAGTATAGGTCAAAGAATGTTAATTTGTCAATGTTTATCCCAACTTCCTACGGAAGATTTACAATGTCCTCTTCTTGATTATGGAAAGAAGCTGACTACCGAAGCCCTATTAAGGATAGGTGTGGCTGCGCACCTGGATCAGATGAGTTCGTATTCTCATATTGAAGAAAAGATCCGAGCGTATACCGATCTAATGAAACTATTGAATGTCAACGGGATTAGTGGCTCTCAAATAAGCCGGCGGATCAACGATCTTTCTACCGAGGTAGTACAAAGTGTTTTTATCAAAGTAATGGCTAAAGTTCGTCACTACACTCGGAAGCAAAACGGTATTTCGAATGCGATTGGACGTTTGAACATCGTGGATTCTACAGAATTTCGGTTACCTGAAAACATGTGTGACTGGGCCTTTATTTCAAAGGGCCATAATGCTGTTAAAATGCATACACGATTGGTTGTCACTTCCAAAAATACAGTGTTTCCAGATAAAATCGTCCCTTCAACGGGTAATGTGACAGACTTTGAAAGCTCAGATGTCATCATTGAAGAGGCTAACGCTACCTATGTCATGGATAGAGGGTATGGATCGAAGAAAAACTTGATGGACTGGTTGGACAAAGAAATTGATTTTGTTGCCCGTATTGGAAAGAACTTAGTTCTTTACACATTGGAAGAACGAGAACCAACTCACTCGTCTGTTCTAAAAGACGAGACCGTTAATTTTGGTATTTCAAATGAACCCGTTCGCTACATTGAGTTTGTCGATGAAAAGAATCAAGTATATCGGATTTTGACCACTCGCTTTGATTTAACGGATGTGGAAATCCTCGAAATCTACAAAAACCGATGGTTGATTGAACTCTTCTTCAAATGGATAAAGGGTCATCTCAAGATGAAAAAGATATGGAGTACCAAACCGCAAGGTATCTGGAATCACATGTTTCTAGCACTAATCGCATACGGGCTATCACTGTTAATCAAGCTTCAACTGAACTCAACGAAGACGGCATGGAACTTCTTTCGAGTCTTACAGATTTATTTATTCCAACCGGCAGACAGAATCTTGAATGAGTTAAACCGAAGGAAGAAACCATCCAAAGGAAGGCAGAAAGTGCAAAAACCTCTGGGGAAAAAGAATCTGTTTTTTGGTGATACTGGGATTGTGATGGTGAAAGAAAAGAAACCGAAGAAGAAATAACAATGGCACATTATACATATGTAAAAAAAAGGGAACAAGGTTGAGTTAACACCTTACTTCCCTTTTTTAATTTAGAAACTCAAAATAGATGTAAAATAATTGAATATATTCAATTTAATTACTTTCGTGCAACGCTAGTGGGACGGGCCTTTGCCACATTTGCCTTTGCACATTTGAACGTTTCAATTAAAGAAAGGAGGGGAATAGTTTTTTATCAAGAATTTAAAAATAGCTGGGAGGAACACCAATGCTTGGAACAACAGGGTTTTCTTTATTTTTGATACTTCCTCTGATCATAATATTAGGCTTGGTTGGAGTAACCATATGGTTTTTCAAAAAGAAATCGAAGAAGGATAAAAATTTTTAATAATGTTACGCTTCTAAAAAAAGATTTAAATACAAGGGTGCCCGGCCAAGTTGAAACCTCAAATAGCAGCACCTAAAAAGCTTCGTGTTTCTACACACGAAGCTTTTTAGCATTTACTTTTTTCTTAAATTTGTTTTATGATGTAAAGCAACTACAATGAATTACTTTCTATGCATGACAAATTGAGACTTGCTGACCTTAAACTTACTTTTTTCGTAAAATGGAAGCAGGTCCTCTTCGCAAAACAAACTGATCACATCAATATGAGAAAGCTCATCAAGTAAGCGGGATACGAGCTTTATACCAATCCCCGATTTCTGAAATTCACTTTGTATCACCACATCTTCAATGTACGCCCTGAATACACCGTCGGTCACTGCTCTTGCAAAACCTATAAGGACGTTGTTTCTCCAGGCGCCAACCGAATTGGTTTGTTGAACAAGCATCCCCTGAACATCCATTTCTTTTCTCTCTTCCCACCACCCTGCATCTTTATAAAGATTCATCAGTTCGGCAGCTTTTATCGGCCTTTCAGAGACACTCATTATTTCAACAGTCAATCTTGCCACCCCCTCTTTCATTTATTTTCTTTGTCCGGTCATTTGTGGTCATTTAATTCATTCTAGAAATAAATTTTACTTTGGAATCATTTCCTTGAGACAGCCCCTTTTGCTGAAACCGCAGCAAACGTTATCGTGATGGCACTGACAATGATGATGGCGAAAACACCTTGCATCAATTCCGGGAAGATCCATCCGTCGATCAGGACGGTACGCATGCTTTCGAAGATGTATGTGGTTGGGTTGATCGTTGCTGCAATCTTCATCCACTGTGCTTCAATCAATTCATATGGAACGAAAGTCGTACTCAGGAAAATAAGCGGGAAAAAGATGAAAGTACCTGCCTGTGCTGCTTGTGCATTTCTAGTCCGTAACGCAATACCTACGGAATATCCGGCAAAAGCAAGACCCCAGCCGACGGCAATCAAAAGCACGAATAGTACACCGGCAAACCCTGTCTCAACTTCCAGTCCGAGTAAAAACGCCATGCAGATGATCAGAAGCGTCTGAACAAGCAACTGCAGCATTCCGGCAATAATCGGACCGAGTACGATCGCAAGTCTTGATGCCGGTGTTAGTAAAAGCCTTGAGAAAAAGCCGTTCTCAATATCTTTCACAATGCTCTGCCCAGCTCCCCCTGCACCTCCGATGGCAGCAGAAACAATGGAAACAGGTAATATGAATGCGAGGTAATCAGCCCCCTCAAATGTTGGGAGTTGAGAAATCCCGCTCAATCCCCCTTCATATACGAGCAGGAAGAACGCAGAAATAATTAAGTTCGGGATGAAAGAAAATGGGTTCCTGAGGGTTGTTTTGATATTTCTGATGGTCATCAGCCATGTATCTTTTAGTACACTATTCCCCACAGACCTTCACCCCTTCCTGTGTATCGCTCGTCAGTTTCAGGAAGATATCATCCAGGGTAGGGGATGACAACTGGATATCTACTACTGCAATACCTTCTGTGTCAAAGATACGGACAACCTCCAGCAGCTGTTTCGTACCTTGTTCTACATAAATGAGGATTTTGCCTTGTTGGTTGATGACATCGACATCCTTAAGCTGCTGTCGAATTAGATCAGCAGAAGTATCCACCTTCTCTTTATCCTTCAACGTGATGGTGATCAAATCATGGCCGATTTGTGCCTTCAGCTCTTTTGGGGACCCCATCGCAACCATTTCGCCCTTATTGATGATGCCGATTCGATCAGCAAGGGAATCCGCTTCTTCTAAGTATTGTGTGGTCAGGAAGATCGTCGTCCCCTTTTCCTTATTCAGTCTGCGAAGCTCTTCCCATATCGCCATCCGGCTTGAGGGATCGAGACCAGTCGTCGGCTCATCAAGGAACAGGATTTTTGGTTCGTTGACAAGGGTGAGGGCGAGATCCAGTCTTCTCCTCATTCCGCCGGAATAACTGCCGATCCGGCGTTCAGCTGCTTCTGTCAGATTGACGATTTCAAGCAGGTTTTGCGCCCGTATTTTTCCTTCATCTTTACTAAAGCCGAATATGTATGCCTGCAATTCAACCATTTCACGTCCAGTCAGGTCCGGATCAACACCCGTTTCCTGCAGGGCGACCCCGATATGCTGACGTACTAGTTCCGGCTGACTGATTACATCATACCCTGCCACCTTCACTTTACCTGAAGTAGCATTGATTAACGTCGTCAATATCTGGACCGTTGTGGATTTTCCCGCTCCATTAGGACCTAAGAAAGCAAAAAATTCTCCCTCCTCTACTTGAAAAGAGACACTTTTAACAGCATGGACGTTCCCTTTTTTAAACATTTTAGTAAGTTCCTCAACCACGATTCTTCCATTCACTGACACCCCTCCGATTCTACCTTTCTATCTACCCTTATTCGTCAGCTTCGTCCAAAAATCCTTTAATATAAGGGGAGCTAAAACTCACCCGACGCAAAAAAAGAACGACTCCATTCCTTGTCATATACAAGCAAAAGAGCCGTCCCTTAGTCACACCCGTAGGTTTGAAATTGGATTCAGTTCACACGTTCATTCTAAACGCTAAAATATCCCATTCTCATTCGGAGAATCTTCCGGAATGAGCTGTCCTATATCCCACATTTCAACGATCCGATCATCCTGAAAGCGAAAGATGTGAACGACAACCGCTCCAAGGTCCTCTGGATTCTGCCTTACATGGGAGTGAACCATCACAGTGTCTCCTTCTTCCACAGAATGCTTGACCTCAAAAATCTTATCAGGATTTTCAGCAGCATTCTCTTCCATTGCAGTCATAAGTGATTCTGCATCTCCGCGGAAATAAGGATTATGGTGACATATGTCAGGGCTTGTATAACTACTGAATGCTTCCCTGACACTCCCTGATGCTGCCATTTGCAGGAAAGACACTGCATTCTCTTTCCTTGAATATGTACTTTTAACCTGTCTTTCACTCATTTCAACCATCCTCTCAAATATTCACTTAACACTTTATATTTTAAAGGGAATTTAAGGCATATGCGAATTCTTATTTATATATTTTCTTTACATTCTCGATCGGAACCCCAGCTTCTATATAACTTCTGACCAGCTTCCAGTCCCCACCTTCAAATTTTTTAAACGTGTTAAAAAACAAATTCACGGTTTCCATTGAGTTTCCATGAATGACGATAGTCGCAGAAAAGGTCGCGAGCATTTCATTCTCCCTTAATGGGATGATTGAGATTTCGTTTACATCCCATTGGGCTTGCTTTTCCTTTACGAAGTCAAACCCTTGTTTCCAGCCATTGATTGATTCTTGGTAACCAAAGTCTGCTATTTCACCCCCCGATATTTCCCTGGCTTGATAATCAGCAGATATACATTTTTCCATCTCCCAGATCGATGATTGTTTCCATGCAGCTAAAAAAGCATCAAGAAATTCACTAAATGAGCCGTCAGTCATAATTGCCTCCTTATGTGTTCCATATACTGTGTTTATTACCTGGGTATACAAATAAAAAGCCAGCTCTCTTATGAGAACTGGCTTGATGTTTGTAAAGTTAGAGCCACATTTGCCGTAATGTTAGATAAGAAAGTTTTAAACCACCACTCCTCAAAGTGGGTGTTTGCAGAAGACTTCCTGTCGTCCTCTATCGTGGAGGCTTGACATTCCGGCTTCGATATAAAACTCCCTGTTACAGTTTAAAGGTTAAAACTTCGTTATGATTACGTACAACGCAGCTTGTATGTTATATATTATATGATTTACACAGAAATTTCAACCCTAAAATCTCAAAAGATGATTAGGCGTCAAACACTTCAACTTTCTCCATTACATCGCCATTTCTCATTGATTTTACGGTATCGATGCCTGAAGTCACTTTTCCGAAAACAGTATGAACACCGTTTAAATGCGGTTGTGGGTCATGAACGATAAAGAATTGGCTTCCGCCTGTGTCTTTACCAGCATGTGCCATTGAAAGAGATCCTTCTTCGTGCTTGTGAGGATTGCCTTCAGTTTCACATTTGATGGTGTAGCCGGGTCCCCCCATCCCATTTCCATTCGGGCAGCCCCCTTGACTCACAAATCCAGGAATGACACGGTGGAATGTCAAGCCGTCATAAAAACCTTCTTTTGCTAATTTCTCAAAGTTTTCTACTGTTCCTGGAGCTTCATTAGGGAATAAATCAAATTCAACCTTTTCACCTGTTTGAAATTGTATGTATCCTTTTTTCGCCATTATTAACAACTCCTAATCATATATAAAGTCATTCATATTTTATCACTGAAGGTATGTATTGTCACTTTTAACATGATCATCACTCATCTTTGCCATCTCCCCCATTCATTTCATCCATTTAATAGGCGGTTTCCATGTCGTCCCTCTTACTTTAAATTGTCATGAATGTGACAGGCATAGGAATAGATTAGTAACAGCCCGATTCATAAGGAGGATTCTGCATATGACAGAATTGTTCAACGGAATAACCATACACCCTCAATTGACGACTCTTGTTCCCATACTTTGGGTATTAGGTTTTGCACTAAAAAGAACGCCTCAGATTCCTGACTGGTTGATCATTGGGATTTTATTAGTGGTCGGTGTGGCAGTCAGCAGCTGGAGATTGGGATTCGATTTTAACGGCATTGCAAATGGCTTCATTTGTACAGGAGCCGCCATCACCACCCATCAATCCATCAAGCAGACGTTTTTTGCCCGATTGAATGATCGGGACAAAAGGCAAAATAATAAAAATGATAAATAGTCTGTTAAAAAAAGACCAAAACAATTAACGGGTTCTCTTTTAAGGTACAAACTATAAAAAACATTGGAAAAGGGAAGCAAATCTAATGATTTTGCAACCCTTTTTTTATTGGATATAACAAACTTTTAATGGAATTCGGGTTTTACCGAAACTGCACGAAAATTGAAGCGTTACAGAGCTTTCTGTAACGCTTCAATTACAATGTTTTTTATCATCTGGCTAACGTGTTAGTGTAGTTTCCAAAGTTGAAAGATGTGAAAATTAGATAAATCCTTATTAAACTAAAGAACAGGTTGTTTGGCTGCATAGGATACCTTATCCCCGATAGAGTAACTAAAGATATAAATAAGGGGAAATTTTCCCGCTAATCTGCTGAAGCTCGCTTGGATAGGGGTTAATAAGGGGAAAATTTTCCTCTAATCTTGCCCAGATCCCCAATTTTAATGTTTTTCAAGTAAATAGAAGTAAAACTTCCCTTTATTTTAACTGTTTTCAGATCCATTTCTTCATTAAGGGAAATTTCTCCCCTTATTTAATAATCCAATCTTACTGATACTTTCATCTGGCGCGAGGGGGTCCACTTTTGTTCACTCTGTCGGGTAAGATTCCCTGTAAATGCATCTGCGATTACTGCCACATTTTGCGGTGTAGATTGCAATTTTGCAATCAAAAACAGAACCCGTTAAAGAAACAATACCCTCTTCCTTACGAAGGCGGGTATTTTTCGGTTTTTACTTTTAAGCCATTACGTCAATAAAGGCCCGCATGTAGTCTGGTAAGTCAGGAGGTCTGCGGCTTGAGACGATATGACCATCAACCACCACGGGTTCGTTCACCCAAACGGCCCCGGCGTTTTCCATATCATCCTTGATACCTGGAGTACTGGTTACTTTTACCCCGTTTAAAATTTTTGCAGAAATCAATACCCAGCCTGCATGACAAATTTGGCCGATTGGCTTGGTATCAGAATTCATATCTTTGATCATATTAATGACTTCAGGATATCTCCGCAATTTATCAGGAGACCATCCCCCGGGTACTAATATAGCGTCGTAGTTTTCCGGATTGACTTCGTTAAATGAATAGTCGGTTACGATCGGTACTCCATATTTCCCAATGTATTCTTCGTCTGCTTTTTCCCCGACGATATGAACCTCAGCTCCTTCTTCCTTCAAACGAAGGACAGGATACCACAGTTCAAGGTCTTCAAAATCACCGCTTACAAGCTGAATGATCTTTTTACCCTTAAGTTTCATGTTCATCCCTCCCATGTATCTATTGTGCTGACAATAGAAGTTCTTTGCAACTAATAAACCTTAATTATACGGACTGTACTTCTTTATCGCTTTAATGATGGTACTGGTTTGGACCAGGGAAACGGCTATCGCTATTACCGTCATCATGGCTCCGCATATGTATATAACGGCAGACAATTGCTTGCTTGTAACCTTTCTCATATGATCACCTTTCTCATTTAACTCTCATAAAGGTATTATGCCAAAAATTAGAAATAATATGAATGCCGGATTTTCATACCTGCGAAATACTCTAAAGGAAGAAGTATAGTTGACCGCCTGTATTACTATTTATTGGATTTTATAAAATGTTTAAAAGAATAGATGCCGGGAATACAAAAAGCAAAGAAGCAATTTAAAAAGATGCATTTACTAGGAGGAGAAAATATGAAAGTGAATAAAACATTATTAGTTGGAGCTACTGTAACTGCAGGTTCGTTAGGATGGCTTTTATCTTCTAAAGAAAACAGAAATCACCTGCACAATATGAAAGAAGGAATCATGACAAAGATCAAAAAACGGAAATCAGAAGACCTTCCAGTTGAAAAAGGCGGTAATCCCGACCCTCAAAATATCGAGGATAATTCGATGGTAAGTGAAGGTGCAATGACGTCAGTTCAATATTATAATGAAAAGAAACAGGATAATGAATAAAGCAGGGATTTCAATCCCTGCTTTTTTGCTTTTACAAACTATATATTTAACGAAAATAAATACATACATACAAAGATTAAAATGACCATCGCAACAATGGACATGAAGATAATCACTGCGTTGGCGGATGTAAACGTTTGTGTATTGATATGCTTGCGTGCCCGATAATAATTAACGGTTGAGCCGATTATCAGGAATAGACCGATCAATATGCTTACCCCGCTTATCAAAACAGTGATCTGCCCTTGAAATTCATTCTGCTGGGTTGAGGTGTAATGCAAGCTGGTTGTTAAAAAACCTATCCCCAGTATCGCTATGGATGTTCTGATCCAGGCTAAATAGGTCCGTTCATTTGCCAAATGCTGCTGGATATATTTAGATTCATTTGTTTCTTTCAACACACATCATCTCATTTCCTTTGTTCTGCCATTACTCCTTACTATAATTACCTTGATTATGATTGAGAAAACAAAAAGGACCAAAAAATTTCAGTCCTTTACACGCAGTATTATTGAAGTGTACCTTCCCAAGCAGACATCCCACCATCCATGTTCACTACATCAAAGCCTTGATATTCAAGAAACCGGACAGCCTGACTGCTTCTTCCACCAGATTGACATACGATGAAATATTGATTTGTCTTATCCAATTCATTCATTCTGAATTCCAATAGACCCAAGGGAATATTTACTGCATCAGGAATTTTCCCTGTTCTGACCTCGTCTGTTTCTCTTACATCAATGATATTTAGTACATCCCCATTTTCAAGTTTCTTTTGTAATTCAGCAGGTGTAATACGATTCATATTCATTCCCCTTTCTTTCATCAGATTATTCAGACCATGCATTCATTCCGCCTCTTACGTTTACAACAGATTGGAATCCTGAAGATGATAAAATCTTACCCGCTTTGGCACTTCGCATTCCACTCTGGCAGATCACGATTATTTCTTTTTCCTTCGAAAGCTTGTCCATATTTTTTTGCAGTGTATGAAGCGGAATATTTTTAAATCCTTTTATACGACTTCCTTTAAACTCACCAGGAGTGCGTACATCAATAAATTGTTTGGAAGTATCTCCTAAGTGCTTCTTTAACTCTGAAGTGGTGATTTGTTTTATATTTTTCCCGGGCTTCATTTGCCTTACATATAATAATATCAAGAATACCATGATCAATAATCCTATAAATTCCATGAAGACACCCTTTCTGTTTAATATATAATCATTATATACCCCTATAGGTATACAGTCAAATAATTTTTTCACTCAGTTAATCGCAATATAAATTTATAAGGAGAAGGAAAGAGCTGGGACAAAACTAAAAAGTCACCACTTTAAGGCTAACATTTTATTTTAGGGTTTAATACCGCTATTGATTTCCGTGCAAGACTTCGCTTTCCGCGGGTAGCCCGTGAGCCTCCTCGGCAAGCCTGCGGGGTCTCACATGTCTAGCTGCAGGGCTTAGAGGCACAGGTCATAAGCCAAACCGACCAAGAAGGCAAAGAGCGCCTTCCAGGCCGATTCGTCTTATGCCCCCCGCCTCTCTTCAAAGCCCTTCCGCTTTTCTTATAAGCTACTCTTTCCGCAGGAGTCTTCGTCTTGCACTACAATCAACCGCTGGAAACAGCTAAAAATTAATTGTACGTTTAGACAAATAAAAAACCCAACTAATTTGCCTTCTAGGAGACAAATTAGTTCGGGTTTTTCTTAACATTAATGTTTCATCCTTCAATGTAAATATCTCATCACATAAATAATCAATAGTAATAAAAATATCTTTTTCCAAATTTATTATATGGGCCTCCTACGATCTGTCCTCCCAGAAACCCCAGTCCCAATCCGATCAACCCGGCACCTAACGGATTTAAACCATACCCATAGCCATAGCCATATCCTGGCCCGGGTCCCTGTACTGGCGGAGGATACCCTGGAAACCAATATCCGTATCCAGGCTGTCCGCCAACCGGTCCATATTGAGCATATGCCCCTTGGTAGGATGGATCAATAGTTGAAAACCCAGGACTCTGATTAAAGTTCATTCCATACATATTTCGTTTAAAGTTCATAGCTGACACTCCTCTTTATTAGCCTATTAGCAAACAGGAATTATGGAAGGGCATTTGACTAGTGAAAATAAAGTATTCATATCATGTCATTCCACTTAAAAAAATGAGATCTCAAAAAAAGAAGCCCAGATTGGTCTGGGCTTCAAAAGTTACGAGAATAAATTCTTTATCGATCTAAAGAAATCAGCTATTGCGTCCAATAAACTTGTAAAGAAATCTGATACCTTTTGACCAAAACTCTCATCATTTACAATATCTTTTATGGTTGATTGAATATCCTTCGTTAAATCCTCGAGTTGCTGCTGGACGTTATCAAAGTCAATATCGAGGGATCTGATTTTATCAAATAAATCAACCAGTAATTGACGATCTTCGGGACTTAGCTCAATGTTCATATTCTGAAGCTTTTCTTCAACTATTTTCTCCACTTCTTCTTTGGTTGCCGGATCCTGTTCTGCAATTTCCTTTTTGATTTCTGTAAGCAATTCACTTACTTGTTCTTTATCGATGCCGGCTTCCTTTGCTAATTCAGTGGCTACGTTTAATTCTTCGTTCGCCACTTCCATCCGAACGGAATCCAGTTTTTCACCACTAACATCATAAGCCTTATAGATGCCAGTTAAAGCGGAGTGTCCGCTTACCTTTACAGGGGAGGCTACTTCAACATCTGCATTTTCCACTCCAGCAGTCAATAAAGCATTGGCATACATGGATTCAGTTACTTCTGTAATATGATCAGGTGTAACGATTTCTACATTCAGACCCTGTCCTTTTTCCTGTCTGGTTATCTTGGCCGATGAAAACATGCGGGCATTCCTGTTTTCTCCTTCGATATATTTAACAAGGTCTTCCCCTGTTGCGGTAAATTCCTCGACATCGTCATTCTCATCAATGCCGAGCTGGTCCTGTACATCCTTTTTTTGCTGTTCCGTGAGTGTCTCACCGTATACCACAATCGGAACTCCAAACTTTTCATTAATACTTTCTTTTTCATTGTTGTTATCTGAAGCCGCTGCGGGCTGTCCTAAACCAATCACCAATAGTATAAGAAGTACAATACTCATTAATTTTTTCATTTTTGGATTCTCCTTTTTACTCCATTCAATGTTTTTGGTGGTTCTTCAAACTTTCATACATTGTACTAGTCCCTTTCTTTCTTTGCATCATTCTCTGGTCTTATTTTTCTACATTGTAATAGACGTTTAATAATGAAATAAGTTTCAAACCAAGCTTGGTAATTTACTCCACAACAATACACGTGCAATATAAAAATCGATGATGGACTTGGCCTCATCGTTTTCGTTAACTATGTACTGCTATAGGTAAAAGTACCTCGACACTTGTTCCGTTTGAATCACTGCTGATGTTCATCTTACCAAAGTGATTCTCGATGATTTGTTTACTCACCATGATCCCTAAACCTGTTCCATCACTTTTGGTAGTAAAGAAGGGTTCGCCGATTCTGCCGGCTATTTCTTCAGGGATTCCTTCTCCTTCATCAATAAACCGAATCACCATGTCCTGGCTGCATCTTTCAATTTCGATTGTGACTTTTCCTCCAAAGGACATAGCTTCAATTGCATTTTTTATAAAATTGATGAATACTTGTTTGATCTGATTTTCATCACAGGTTATTGAGCATGGACGGCTATTGAACCTATATGAAATTTCAATATTTTTCATGATGGCATCTGCATTAATCAATGTAACTACCTGATTGACCAAGTCAATCAAATTAACTTCTTTCATGTCAGCATCCTTAGGTTTTGCCAATGCGAGCATCTCATTTAAAATCGATTCGATTCTCGTCATTTCAGATGAAATTACTTCAAAATAACCTTTCTTTTGAGGTAAATCACTCTCCATTAATTGGAGGAAGCCTTTAATCGAAGTAATTGGATTTCTTATTTCATGGGCGATTCCGGCAGCCAGCTGACCTGCAACAGATAGTTTTTCTGACTTTAACATCAGTTCTTGTGTTAATTTTTGTTCAGAAAGATCGCGTATAATAATGTGAAAGGCTTTTTCATGATTAAAATAAGTCGGAATGGCTTTTATCTCTACTTCTATGGACGATCCATCCAAGCAAACAAGCTTATAGGATTTTGGCAGGACCGTTTCTCCTTTGCTTAATTTCGTCAGTCTTTCTTCCAGCGTCTCTCTATCAGTATGATGTACAAATTCCAGTATGCTTCTATTCATGATCTGCGACTTACTTTCCGCTTTCAACAGCTTGACGCCTGTTTCATTAATATATTGACAAATATCCTTTTTGGAGATCAGTACCGTGTCAGGGGAAAACTCCACAATTCTTCTATACAGCTCCCCGCTGTATTCAAGATTCTTATCATTTAATTTTTCAGCCGTCAAATTTTTCAAGAAACCATACATCCCGATGACTTCACCATTATGTTCAATTGCTAAAAAGGTCATATTCGTATCTATTTGCTTATCATTTGAATCAACGATTCTTAAGTCCACATTACGGATACCGCCGTTCCTTATTGCGGAAAGTGCAGATTTTGCATTATCGATGTCTTTATGAGCTATATAGTGCAGGAAGTTGGTATGTAATAATTCAGAATGTGGGTATCCCAATTCTGGTTTCACCAGCTCATTCAGATACATAAAATGCCCTTGGTCATCCAAGACAAATATACAGTCAGCATGATTCGTGAACGTTATTTCATTGGAAAGAAGCTTTTGCTGTATATGATCATGCAGCAGCCTTCTTTTTATTTGAGCTTCATCAGACACAGTCCTCTTCCCTCCATCCAGCATATTAAAATTGGTTTTTATTTCCTAGACAACTCTATTGTACCGAAAATGAAACCATTTGTATAACGTTTTTGCTCAATTCTGATAATTCAAACTAGTAAAAAACACCTATTCCCGCCTGCGATACATTGCAGTGTGGGAAAGGTGTCTTAGGATTTCTTATAGTATATCGAGCCAAATCTTGATGGCTGTACCCAAAATCAATACTGCCAAGATAGTCTGCAGTAATTTAGTGTTCATTTTCTTACCTGCCGTGGCACCGAGTGGGGAAGCGATTAAGCTTGCAACCACCATAATCAATGCCGGTACATAATCTACTTGACCAGTACTGATTTTCCCGACTGTTGAGCCGATAGAAGAAATGAGGGTAATGGCAAGTGATGAAGCAATCGTCATCTTTGTAGGGATTTTAAGAACCACAAGCATGATTGGAACTAATAGAAATGCTCCAGCAGCTCCAACGATCCCTGCTCCGATCCCGACGATTAATGACAATACGGCTGCAAGCCATTTATTGAATGTAACATCCTCAAACTTGATGTCATCGATGCCTTTTTTGGGGATGAACATCATGATTGCTGCCGTTAATGCAAGTACTCCGTATACAAGGTTGATGCCGTCTTCACTCATGGCCTTGGAACCGTAGCCCCCGATGAAGCTTCCGATCAGGATGCTCACACCCATGTAAGTGATGAGCGTTTTGTTCAAGTAACCGCCTTTACGGTAAGCCCATACCCCGCCCAGTGTGGCGAAGAACACTTGCACCGCACTGATACCGGATACTTCATGAGCGGAAAATGAAGCGACTCCAAGTAATGGAGGGATATATAGAAGCATCGGGTACTTGATGATACTCCCTCCGATTCCTACCACCCCGGAAATATATGAGCCAATGAAGCCAATTAAAAAGACTGTAATGATAAATGCCAGATCCACTGTAAAGTTCCTCCTTTACTGTTAAATGGGAACCTTTTAAAGGTCCCCATTTATTTCTTTCGTGTTGAAAAAGTATTCAGATTATCGAACGGCACAGCGGTTTGGTCCGATTTCCATTTCACGCTGCTTTTCTTCATCAGGAGTGACTTTCCCCATGTTTGTTTCACGGATTTCCTGATAAGCATTTGGCTGTGGAGGCAGGTTTTCAGAAACCAATTTTCTGAACTCTTCTTCATCTTCAATATTCAAACCGTGGTTTTTGGCAAATAGAGTACCCAGTTTTTCTCCAACCGTTCCGTCTTCGTTTAATTCGTCAATGATCATGAAGTGAGCAGGTAATACAGTCAGCTCCATGGATAAGTTTTTATAACGCTTATAAAGACTTTCTCTTAAGTCTGCAACCCAGTCTTCAGCTTTTCCAGCAAGGTCTGGACGTCCGATGCTGTCTATGAACAGGATGTCTCCTGATAGTAAATATTTCTCGTCAATGACGAATGAAGTTGATCCAATTGTGTGTCCAGGTGAATATAAAGCATTGATATCGATCGTTGAATTACCGATAACGACTTTATTACCATCCTGGAGTGCAGCATACTCAAACGTAACTTCCTCAGCATCTTTCGGAGGCAGCCAGTAAGCGGCATTCGTCGCTTCAGCGATTTTTCGTCCGCCTGAAATATGATCCGCATGTAAGTGAGTATCGAAAACATTCGTGATTTCTGCGTTTTTCTCTTTTGCAAAATCGATGAAAATATCAGTCATGCGTGTAGCATCAACCACTGCTGCTTCACCATTCGAAACCACCATGTATGAAAGACAGCCTTTACCTAAACGGACGAATTGATATAGCTCTCCTCCGTCAGTGAGATCACCGACCTTGACCGGTTCAAGATGTTCACTCCACGCTTTCATTCCGCCTTCAAGATAAGCCACATCTTTGCCTTCTTCTGAAAGCATTTCTGCCACCATTACAGAAGAACCTTCTTTCGCACAGACAACCAGAATATCCTTATCGTTTGGAAGTTTATCCATTATCTCTTCGACACCATCTAAAAGATCGAAGTAAGGGATGTTCAGATATTCAAACGTATGTCCGTCAATTTTCCAATCTTCAAACGCATCTGTGTTACGTACATCCAAGATAAACAAATCTTCTTTATTCATCACTTTTTTTGCTACTTCTTTTGGACTCATTGCTTTTACTGCCATTGTTTCTACCTCCCAGTATTATTTTTATCTGTTATTCACGAAAGATTTATTATTCAACGTCAGACTCTACGTCGCCTGACCATTCGCTCATGCCAGGCACTACGTTGATGACATTCTCAAATCCTTTATCTGCTAATAATTGCGCTGCCATATCACTGCGGTTACCCGTGCGGCACACCACATAAATGTTCTTATCTTTAGCAAGCTCATCAGCTTTGGCTTCTAATTCTCCAAGGGGAATGGAAACCGCTCCTGGAATGTGTTTGAATGCGTATTCTGCCTTTTCACGTACATCCACTACGAGCGTGTTGCCGTCGCCGAGCTTACCTGCCAATTCTTCATTATTGGTAACCGTTTCGTGCTTACGCTCCACACTATCTTCACCGCTTGATTTACGAACGAAGTGCTTCAGAACATCGCCTTCTTCAATCGTGCCAAGATATTCATGACCTGAACTCTTCGCCCATGCTTGAAGGTCGGCTTTTGATCCTTTATCAGTGGCCTGAATTTCAATTACGTGTCCGGCTTCAAGGTCCTTCATTGCTTTCTTCGTTTTTACGATCGGCATAGGACATGCTAAACCTTTTGCATCCAATACAAAATTCGCTTCAATAGTCATACAAAAACCTCCGAGTACCACATAGGGTATATTTTTTATTAAAAAAAATTAGATGAATAAGTTTACGTTACCGTTTTCTGCATCCGCTAGATATGCGGCTACTCCTGCATATTCAATCTCTTCCATAAGTTCATCTTTATGAAGTCCCAATAAATCCATTGTCATGGTACAAGCAACAAGCTTTACATCTTGCTCTTTAGCCATCTCAATCAAGTCAGGCAGCGGCATTGCATTATGCTTTTTCATGACTCCTTTGATCATTTTAGGTCCCATTCCTGCAAAATTCATATTGGATAAACCCAATTTATCTGCACCGCGCGGCATCATTTTACCGAACATCTTTTCCATGAAGCTTTTCTTAACAGGAACCATCTCTTCTTTTCTCAGTGCATTCAAGCCCCAGAAAGTATGGAAAATCGTTACCTCATGGTCGTATGCAGCAGCACCATTTGCGATGATGTATGCAGCCATCGCTTTATCATAATCTCCACTGAAGAGAATAATATTAGTTGATTTTGTCTCTGACATCTGTTTTCCTCCTTTAAAATACAAGAGGGGGTATGTTTCCCCTCAAAAAAATTTATCCTTTTTTAATCCAGAATGTGAATACATCATTTTCTTCTTTAGAATCTACAAGTTCATGTCCACCTGACTTAGCCCAAGCAGTCAAATCACTCTTTGCACCTTTATCAGTCGTTTGGACTTCAAGGATCTGTCCTGATTCGATTTCTTTAATTGCCTTTCTTGTTTTCACGATTGGCATCGGGCAAGCTAATCCTTTTGCGTCT
Source organism: Bacillus sp. Marseille-Q1617 (assembly GCF_903645295.1). NCBI lineage: Bacteria > Bacillati > Bacillota > Bacilli > Caryophanales > Bacillaceae > Bacillus > Bacillus sp. Marseille-Q1617. Next base: position 740,583 of record NZ_CAHJXM010000003.1, on the reverse strand, counting down.
AGTACTTTATCTGCGTTCATTCGTAATTCCTCCTAAATGTTTGTTTATATTTTATAATTTAAAAATACCTATAAGGGTATGTTAAATGATATAAAAAAAGTTGTCAACACTTTTAATTATCTGCTTTTCACTAACAAATTTACTGCTTCTTTTACAATTTCATCTGTATTTTCACCAGATTCTTGTGAATCTCTCACACATTCAACAAGGTTCAAACTTACAATCAAGCCGACTGAACGATCGAGAGCCGTTTTGGCTGCTGACAGCTGGGAAATCACATCTTTGCAATCTTCCCCCTGCTCCATCATCCTCAAGACTCCCCGGAGCTGCCCTTCAACACGTTTGATTCGATTTTTAACTTGAGAATTGTATTCCATGTAGACACCTCCCAGAAACAAGCTTATTGTGTTTTTTCTTGCTACATCCACAATACTATACCCTACTAGGTATATTGTCAACAGGTTATTAAAAATTTTTTCATCTTTCTTTGATTTCCAGATAAGATTTCTTTCTCAACATTGAAACGTGATGATCGATTGATTCGACCATCACATTCGCTGCTCTTCTATATTATTGTGAACGATTCCTTATACCCTTCCATATACCTCCTGCTGTATGTGCTGAACGAATGATTCCAGATGTGTGAGTGTACATACATCTTCCTCTAATAAAGGAATTTCATACAATCTCTGTTCGGTAAATTTCTTCTTCATCAGCTGCAGGTAATTTTTCTCCTGCTCTTTTCTTTTTTGAAGAAATGCCCCGTCTGCTGAAGGAGGAAGGATTTTATTGACGATCAACCCTTGAATTTTCAAATGATGCTTTTCCATTAATTCGATGGCTTTTTCCGTTTCCAGAATCGGGAGCCTCTCTGGGATCAAGACAAAGATGAACCCTGTCTGGGCTGTATCTAACATGATTGAGCGAACTTGTGCAAATTTATCTCTTCGATTCTGTAATACCTCGAAAATCGGGTCCTCCACCGGCTCCCCATCATTCAACAGCTGAGAATAGTTTTTATTTGTTTTCTTCCTTCTTTCAAGCATGCCGTCCATCCAGACACCCATCAACTCAGGAAGTGAAAGCAGGCGGATTGTATGACCGGTCGGCGCAGTGTCAAAGATGATCTTATCAAACTCATCCTTTTCTTCTAAAATGATCGATACAATCCTGTCAAATAAGGCTGCTTCTTCAGCACCCGGTGCAGATGCCGCCATATCGATTTGCCGGTGAACCTCCTCAATTATAGAGGACTTGACCATGCCTTTTAAATTATTCTTTACACCCTTGATATACGTTTGTGTTTCCAGCTCAGGATTTATTTCAAGGCCCCATAAGTTTTCAAGTAAAGGTGTTATCTCTTCACCTATCTCTTTATGAAAGATATCTCCTAAATTATGAGCTGGATCTGTTGAAATGATAAGCGTCTTCCTCCCTGACTTGGCGAACATCAAAGCTAATGCAGAAGCAGAGGTGGACTTCCCCACCCCTCCTTTACCTCCTACAAAAAGAATCGATTGCTTTTCCATATCATTCATTCGTTTTTCACACCTTCCCTTAGCTTCAGCAGCACCTTATTCCTTCCAGCGGGGAATGCTCCATACCCATCCGTAAATGCCAATCATGAAACTTCTCTATCATATACGGGTAGAGTTCCAATGTGTAGTAAAAGACCGGATTAGGGAGTCCCAGCATATCCGAATATAGTAATAAAAAGAACAAATCATCCTCATCTCTTAATTCCCTAGCAATTTCAGTTTTATGAGGATGTTTAATGATCTCATCATATAGATTGATGATGTGTTTAAATTTTTCTATCATGGATGAATGGATCATCCTTTACCTCCCCCTTAATAAAAGGGAACCCTTTCTGCGCCTCTGCTCAAAAGGGTTCCCTATCTTTCAATACGATCAGGCAGTGAACTGTGTCGGGTCCTCTCCTCTTTTAGAGAGGGATGAGGCAGCTGTGATTAAAATCCATAGTGTGAATATCAAGATGATGCTTCCAAATATAAACAAAAGCATGTTCCCTTCTGTTTCACCTATCCCGGACCATTCGAATAGTACCTGATTAATCATTGCCCAAAGCGTCATGAACATAAGGAACAGCATTGGGATCAATGTGGCAAAATAATTTCTTCCCTGTCTCTTGAGCCAAATGGTGATCAACAGTAAACTGATGCCTGCCAGCAATTGATTCGATGTACCAAATAACGGCCAAAGCAGATACCCTCCTGAACCGAATCCTTTAGGTCCTTGCGGCAGAAGTGTCAGGGCTGCACTGGATACCACGGCTATCGTGGTGGCCACATGTGTTTTCGTAAGCGGCATGACATTATACTCTTCGCCCAATTCTGCAATGATATATCTCATTAACCGTACAGAAGAATCGAGAGTGGTTGCAGCAAAGCTGACGATTATGACGGAAACGATTGTTGCAGCAATATCTGCCGGGATTCCTAAACCTGTCGCAAGCTGTCCTGCCCCTTGGATGAATACCCCCAGCCCTGCACCGCTTGCCGCTGCAAATCCGCTGTATGTAGCTTTGAATTCTTCCACATTCGGGAAAAAGGTAATGCAGGCGATGATGGCAATAAGAGCTAAAGCCCCTTCACCAACTGCCCCTAAATACCCTACAAACCTGGCATCTGTCTCTTTATTCAGTTGTTTAGATGACGTACCGGATGAGACCAACCCGTGAAAGCCAGAAATTGCTCCGCAGGCAATGGTAATGAATAATAACGGGAACCAAGAAACATCAGCCGAACCATTGGTCATAGGCGCTGTGATCTGAGGATTCGTAAATAATAACCCCAAATAAAGCAAGCCAAGCCCGACCACTAATTGATGTGAATTGATATAATCCCTGGGCTGTAATAACTTCCATACAGGAAGGGTTGATGCAATATAAACATAAATCATTAAAATGACGATCCAGACAAAAAATGCCATGCTGGTGGAACTTAAACCAAATAGAGACGATGCGCCTTCACCGCCGAAATATTTAACAAGGTCGATTTGAAGGAATTCCACCCTGCTTGCAATGATTGCAGATGCATACATCACCGCAAGGGCAACAATGGATGGCAGCAGCATGCTTCCGCTGCGTTTATATACTCTATATCCGATCCATACCGCCAATGGTATCTGGATGAAGACAGAAAGCACACTTGCCGGAAATGTAATGAAAAGATTCGCGATTACCCATGCAAAAACCGCATTGACCATTAGTACCAGGATAAGGATAATGCATAGAAAGAGTACCTTTGCCCTTTTTCCAATCAGCTTACTCGCCAATGTACCAACGGATTGCCCCTTATTTCTGACAGAAAGCACAAGCGTACCGAAATCATGCACCCCTGCAGCGAAGACCGTTCCAAGAATAACCCATAAAAATGCTGGCAGCCAGCCCCAATAAACAGCGATGGCAGGTCCTACAATCGGTGCAGCTCCAGCGACAGATGTAAAGTGATGTCCCCAAAGGACGAACTTGTTTGTCGGAACAAAGTCAACCCCATCCTTAAATTGATGTGCTGGCGTGACGTAGTTCGGATCTAATCGGTAGATTTTTTCCGCAATGAGCTTTGAGTAATACTTATACCCAAATAAAAATACGATCCCCCCTATTAATGCAAGCCAGATTCCTCCCATAATACTCCTCCTTCATAATAAGAAATACAGCCATATCATTCATTTTCATTCAGGAAGCCTTTCATGCTGCGTGAAAATACAGAATTTTTAGAATGTATTCGCTTACTACATTTTACATGGGCTTATCCTTCATTTCAACGGATTTTTACGTGATAGAATTTACTTTACATGAGCCTGAGAAAAAGGTCCTGTAAAATAAAGAGCCGGAATCCTTTAGATTCCGGCTCTTCTATTAACTCACTATGATACGGTCTTCATCTGTCGGATCGACAGCCTGGGGAATATCCACTGTTGTCCTTAAGATGGTTTGATCAGTCTCAGTTGTTTTAGGATGATTGATCTCTGTTGGGAATTGAAAGCTGATTGATTTTTTCTCCCCGGCTTTTATCGTTCCGATATCATTTAGTATGATGGTCTTCAGCTCTTTTTCGTGGTAGGGAAAGTCACTGTCCTCTTTATCTTCTTCGTATTTATGCAGAAGAAGCAATTGAACTTCATTGATCGGCTGATCAGCCTTTCCCCCTTCTATGATGACGTCCCCTTTGATAATTTCGCCTTGTTTAATGGACGCTTTTCCTACGACGGTATCTACTTTTACATGCCCGATCCCGATACTGGATAAAAATTTTTCTAGCATATTATGACCACCTTCTGATTCAAAAATTGTATGAACATCACTTTACATTACCCAAAATCTATAAAAACCTATACATATATTGCTATATTTTCGTTGAAACTATCAAAGAAACTAAAGGAAAGAAGGGATTTGAATGAAAAAATTTATTTTCACACTAGTCACGGTCTGTCTCCTAAGCTTTAGCTTACATGGATATGCTTCTGCTGAAGGTCAACAGCTCACTCCTCAGAAAGTCAATCTGTCGGACACTCAGAAACAAGAACTGGACAAATTGCATAAGCAGCTATTCACTACAAAAAAGGAACTAATCAATAAGTATGTAGAGTACGGCGTTTTCACCCAAGAACAAGGCGATATGATGCTTAAGAAAATGGAAGAACGCTATCAAAAACTTAAAGAAAATGGTTATATGATGAGATGGCATCATCATCAGGGAAAAATGCCTCAACCTCAAAAGAACAATTAAGAAAGCAGCTTCTGCCGGGGCTTGCTTACCATACCATTTAATTAAAAACTACTATCGTTCAGAAAAAGCTGGTTGGATGCTTGTCTTCTTCCCGGCTTTTTTTGTTTTAAAGGGATTTAAGGATCTTTGCCACCTTTTCCACTTCATCCATACTTACATCATAATGAGTGGTAAATCTTACAGTATCCGGTCCGAAACCACCTATCATTATTCCCTTGTCTTTAAGGAGTTCTACAAAACCTTCAGTTGAAAGTCCACTGTCCTGAATATCTGCAACTACTATATTGGTGTCAACATCATTCACCACCTTGATTCCTTTGACGCTTTGCAAAGCATCTTTGAGGACCGCGGCCTTTTCATGGTCTTCCACCAATCGCTCCCTCATGGTTGTCAGCGCCACCAGGCCGGGAGCAGCAATGATTCCCACTTGTCTCAAACCACCCCCAAGTCTCTTCCTCCACTTTCTTGCCCGCTTAATGAATGTTTCATCCCCTGCAATGATGGATCCAACTGGTGCTCCCAAACCCTTCGATAAGCAAACCTGCACAGTATCACAATGTTTGGTGAATTCCTTTACATCCTTTCCACTCCCGGCTGCAGCATTAAAAAGTCTTGCGCCATCTACGTGAACGGGAACAGAATTATTTCTGGCAATTGAATGGATAGCTTCCATGTTCTCTGGGGAAATGATTGCTCCTCCTGCACGATTATGGGTATTTTCGAGACAGATCAAGCCCGTTTCAGGAAAATGTTGATCCTCATCCCTGATCGCTTTTTTCACTGCTTCAGGATTCATTTCTCCTTTTAGACCTGGTATTGTCCTGGTCTGAACACCAGCCAAAGCTGCAACCGCACCCGATTCATAATAAAAAATATGGGAATTTTCTTCTAGTATGATTTCATTCCCAGGACGGGTATGTGTCAAAACGGCTATTTGATTCCCTTGTGTCCCGCTTGTAACAAAGAGTGCCGCTTCTTTTCCCAATATGCGGGCAGCTTCCTGCTCTAACCTTGTTACTGTGGGATCTTCCCCGTATACATCATCCCCCACTTCAGCTTCAAATGCAGCCTGCCTCATTTCCATGGTTGGTTTGGTTACTGTATCACTTCTTAAATCGATCATCCTTAACCCTCCTGAGTCTTTTATTCTTTGAACATATTATAACAAAAAAGTTTTAACTCTTTTAGGATGAAATATTCACCCTTTAAAACTTGAAGATAATTCCATATACCCATTAAAAATATAATTATAGGAATATTCGCAACATTCACTTCTTTTTTGTGTTACTATTTTAATGGATGGTGTAAAGACACTTGGTTTTTCGGGTGTACCATGTTTCTTCTATTATAATGGCGACATCAGCCCCATCCTTCATACATCACTAACGTTTAGAGGAGTAAGAACATGAATATCGGTTCAAAAATCCGCTTCCATAGACAAAAAAGAAATTTAACCCAGGAGGAACTATCAAAAGGGATCATTTCCGTCTCTTATCTTTCTAAACTGGAAAACAACCAGGTCACCCCTTCTGATGACATTATTGGTTTATTATGTGAACGTTTGGGAGTGTCCTCACTGCAAAGCGACGGACAGGAACTGAATCAGCTGCTTGAAAAGTGGAATCATTCATTATTATGGAAGAACCTCCAGGAGGCGGAATCCTACCATGAACAGATAAAAACACAGCTGGAGGACACAGATAATTTGACTCCTCAGCTTTATTATCAAATTCTGTGCATTCGCTTTGAATTGATTCACTCCAAGCTCGATCAAGCAAGAAACCATATCATACACATTCATAATCATTATAGAGAATTATCAGATACACTGAGATTTTATTATCACAAGTACAAAGGCAATTATTATTACTTGCTTCAACAATATGAGAAAGCACGAACTGAACTAAAAGAGGCCGAAACTTATTATGTTTTAGGCAGTGTGGTGAATGAAGAAGAAAGAGCGGACCTTTATTATTTATTCAGTTTGGTGTTAACACGTTTAAATGTGTACAGGCTTGCGATTTACTATGGTGAAAAATCATTATCCATATTTCAAGGAGTTTACTTCCAAAAGCGGTGTGCCGAAGTTCACTTGCTGCTTGGTATTTGCTACCGGCGAATCAGGTACAGTGAAGAAGCACTCAAACATTATGAATGGGCAAATTTTATCAGCAGTTCAATCAATTACAACAGTCTCAGCTCTATGGTGGAACAAAACCTGGGGTATTTAAAATCGGTAATGAATAAAAGCGAAGAAGCTATCCTTCACTATTCAAGAAGCATTGAACTGAAAGAATCCGATATGGAAGGAAAGTTAAACTCCATTTTAGCTCTTGTAAAGGAGTACTTTAAGTTAAACCAATTCAACCAGGTGCGGTATTGGCTCCCAAAGGGTTTGGAATTGTGTTCGAGAGACGTGTTTCCTGATAAATATTATCAACTTTCCTATTATGATTATGCCTTGAATGATTTCGCAAATGGGTTTGAATATTTTATGAAGGAACATACATTGCCCTACTTTAAAGAAAATGGTGAACTACTTTTATATGCCGAGTATTCGAAATTCCTTGGTCAATATTACCAGGGAATCAGAAAATATAAAAATGCAGCTTTTCATTTAAAGGAAGCTAATTCCATTTATGAAGATATGCTGTCCTTATAGGGAGGTGAGATCATGAAAAAGATAAAACAATTCGTCATCGTAACAAGCTTAACCGCTATGGCCCTGGGTGGAGTGGTAGTAATCAATTCACCAGAAGAAGATTTCCCGCCATACAGTGTGAAACAATAATCATTTCAGAAAGACTGGTTTTTAAATGACCAGTCTTTTTATTTCAATTCTTCAGGGGGTTCAATCATATGTGTCCCCGTCTCGACTTCACTGAACAAATCGTTTTCTTGATGAATTGTTGATGAGGAAACAGCTTCTGACACGCTTATGGAAGGTGTAATACGGCTTGTATTCACCAGTGATACATTTTCAACCATTAATCTTAATGCATGGATTTCTTGTTTCAATAGATGAATTTCACTTTTTGTCGAAGGCTGATTATTTTCTTTGAGGATAAATCCCACCTGCCCATTTGGCTCTAACGTGACTTCCTCAACATCCGAAAGAGATCGGATTTGATTCTGCCTCAATTTCATTTCCAATTGGTCGACAGTGAGTCGAAGCTTTTTAAGGTTATCTGTCTGTAACTCTCCATTTTTTACCAGGATCTTTGCTCTTCCTGTGATGAACTTTTCTATCCAATCCACCTTTATTTGCAGATATTCAACCACGACCAGAGAGAGCACCAATACCAATCCCACCATCAGGGTAGACCATATGCTTTTTCCCACAATCGGCTGAACCAAAAGCGATCCTATTCCCACCATAATGACAACCTGGGCAAGAGACATTTGAGAAATGGATTTCCTGCCAGCAATTCTCAACAGGAGTGTTCCTCCAAGCACCACAAGTATGGCTTTCCATATTAAATCCAAGTCCACTTCCATCACTCCCTTTATCTTGAAGGCTCCATTCTGAACTTTGCTGTATACACAAGCACCAAGTGCAAAATGAACACGATCACACACTCTTTTTCGGCTGTCAGCTGGATAAGAAAAACTATAGTCCCAGATTACAGCCACTTTCGATTATCATTTGATGCCTTACAGAAAATATCCATTAAATAAATGGAAATTTTCAGAATAAAGTTATATAGTTAGAAAGGATACTTAAAGGGGGAATCAAACAATGAACGCACATTACAAAGAGAATTTAGAAAGATATGCCGATCTCATTGTACAGGTTGGACTGAACCTGCAAAAAGATCAGGAATTATTAATTTCCGCTCCTATTGCAGCCTATGAATTCGTTCGTCAAATTACAGCAAAAGCATATGAAGCCGGAGCTCTACATGTCATGACAGATTTCCATGATGAAGAGTTAAAGAAGATACGGCTGGAGAAATCCAGTGAGGAAGGTTTAAAGGTATTTCCTCATTGGAAACAAAAAGGATATATTGAGATGGCGGAGAACAACGTTGCCTTATTGAACCTTATTGCGCCCAACCCTTCTCTACTCAAACAAGCAGATCCCGGCAGAGTCGCATTATTGAATAAGGTAGCTGCAGAAGCATCCAAGGAATTCTCAGCTTATATTGGAGGCGGAAAAATAAGCTGGCTGATTGCAGCTTATCCAACCGAGGAATGGGCGCAGAGTGTTTTTCCTGAGTCCGATCGTACAGAGGCAGTCGAAAAGCTTTGGGAAAACATTTTTTATACTACCAAAACAGACCGCGGCCAAACAGTTGAACGATGGGAGCAGCACATTAGTAACCTGAATGAAAGAGCCAGCCTGCTGAATCAGTCACAGTTTAAAAAACTTCATTATAAGGGACCAGGAACAGATTTGACGATTGGATTCCATCCTAAAACAAAATGGATCAGTGCCCAATTTACAAATGATAAGGGAATTCCATTTGTCCCTAACCTGCCAACGGAAGAAGTCTTTACTATCCCTGATAAAACAAGCGTAAACGGCGTAGTGAGCTCAACAAAACCACTCAATTATGGGGGGACACTTATTAAAGACTTCTCGTTGACTTTCAAAGAAGGGAAAGTAGTGGACTTTTCTGCAAGGGAAGGATATGAAACACTTAAAAATCTTTTAGCGGCAGATGAAGGTGCCTCTTATTTGGGAGAAGTTGCCCTTGTACCACATGACTCCCCTATCTCTAATACAAATATCATTTTTAATAACACGCTGTTCGATGAGAATGCATCTTGTCATATCGCGCTTGGAAGGGCTCTGTCCGTTTGTGTGGAAAATGGGAAAGAAATGAGTCAGGAAGAATTGAATGATATCGGATTTAATGAGAGCATGATACACGTAGATTTCATGATAGGGTCCAGAGATTTACATATCGATGGAGAAAAAGCAGACGGTACTTTACAGCCAATTTTCCGGAACGGCGATTGGGTTTAATGGCATACGGTAGAAAAAGGGTCTTTTCTAAAGATCCTTTTTTCATTCCATTCAACATTTAATTACCATAAATTACATACAATATGACAAATAAATTTCTTTTTTAACATTTTCAATACCACTCGAATCGCTTACAATAAAGATATAGGATTTAAAGGAGCGATATCATTTGTCAAACTTCACGAATAAACCTGCATTATTTTGGAGCGGACTTATATTAGCCTCTCTTTTCATCATAATTGTTTTATCCAAGACATCTAATGTACAATCAAGCGAAAAAGCATTAACAGAGGTTGAACGATATCCGACCGTGTTTGTACACGGATACAAAGGAACATACAATTCGTTCAAAACAATGCTTGACCGCTTCGAGCATCATCACGGCTGGGGGAAAAAGACGTTAGAAATTTATGTTTCCAGGAATGGCAGTGTATCCTATAAGGGAACGATTCCTGAAAATCCTTCTGCGCCGCCTCTCGTACAGGTGGTGTTCGAGGATAATCGGGCAGCATTGGATAAACAAGCAATATGGCTGGAAAATGCAATGAAACTTTTGCATCACCGCTTTGATGTGGAGAATGTCAATATGATCGGTCATTCAATGGGCGGCTTGGCCACAACCAAGTATCTGGAAAACGCACACGGTCAAGACTTTCTGCCAAAAACATATAAATTCATTTCCATTGCCACACCTTTTCTGGGAGTGACAAAAGATTCATATGACCAAATCAACACCGGTGCTGCAGTGATTGACTTAAAGCCAAATTCTAAAGCAATCGAACACCTGTATCATAATCGCCATTTAATTGATTCATCAATCAAAGTATTATCCATAGCGGGTTCTGGTGACGATATAGTGAATGTACCAAGCGCGCTTGCAAGCGAAAAAATCTTTGATCGAAATGAATTTATGTCTAAAATCGTTTATGACCCTTCTATTTCCCACAGCGGACTGCATGAGACCACAAAAGTCGACCGGCTTGCAGGTGATTTTTTATGGGGGAAATAATCTCTCGTTATAACCTTACCCTTGAAACCAGGGTAAGGTTTTTTTACCTCTCCCCTCTTCCCGCTGATTGGCTGCATAGGACGGTTGCGTTATTTCTTAAGAAGTTCTATACTACACAAGACTATAATGATAGTAAGGATGAATGGCATGACGACTGAAATCACCTTGAAAGCTAACCCTAAATACATAAAACAATTTATAAAAGGATTCCCTTTATTAAACAAGGAGAATGTCAGTTCACCAGTGGACAGCCTCAATGAAGGAGACATCATTAACCTTGTCGATACCAGTAGAAATTTCATCGCAAGAGGATATTACGGCAAACAGAACAAAGGGCTCGGCTGGCTTGTAAGCTGGAAAGAACATGAACCGATCGATCAGGAATTTTTCAACCGAAAGTTTCAAAACGCAGTCAATCAACGGCTTCATTTTTTTTATGATGAACAAACAACAGCGTTCCGTGTGTTTAACAGTGAAGGGGACGGTTTTGGAGGAATCACGGTTGATTACTTTGAAGGATACTATCTTATCCAATGGTACAGTAAGGGTGCCTACTCATTTAAAGAAGATATCGTCTCCGTGATAAAAAAGCTTCCTAATTATAAAGGTCTTTATCAGAAGAAGCGATTTTCCGTTGAAGGGAAGTATGTGGATGAAGATGACTTCGTTCATGGCGAACGTCCTTCCTTCCCTTTACTGGTAAAGGAAAACGGCGTCAACTTTGCCATCTACCTGAATGACGGTGCAATGGTCGGTGTTTTCCTGGATCAGCGGGATGTGAGAAAGCTGATCCGTGATAAATATGCTGAGGGTAAAAAGGTTCTAAATACCTTTTCCTATACAGGAGCTTTTTCTGTATTCGCTGCCCTTGGTGGTGCCTCAGAAACAACTAGTGTGGACTTAGCTAATCGAAGCCTGAGTAAAACGATTGAACAATTCAGCATCAACGGGATTGATTACGAGGCACAAAATATTGTCGTAGAGGATGTATTCAAGTACTTTAAATTTGCTGTGAAGAAAGAACTTACTTTTGATATGGTCATCCTTGATCCTCCAAGTTTTGCGCGTTCCAAAAAGCACACTTTTTCAGCCTCTAAAGACTACAAGGACTTACTTAAAGAAGCTATCGCCATCACAGAAAAGAATGGAGTGATTGTGGCTTCGACAAATTGCAGCACCTTCAATATGAAGAAATTCAAAGGGTTCATAGATACGGCTTTCAAAGAAACCAGCGGAACATATCAGCTGCTGGAGGAGTTTACACTTCCTGAAGATTTTAAAACAATCAACCAATACAAACAAGGTGATTACCTTAAGGTCGTATTTATTCAAAAACGTTGAATATATTTCTGGAGAGTTTCATTCGAGACTTTCCTTTTTTATTTCCCTCTGCCCTCTTCCATGTAATTATTCAGACAGATTGGGTAAACTTGATATCGAGAGTCTCTTATTGTTATAAGCAGGATAGTATAGGACATTCTATGTCGCCCGAAATAATGACAGACTATTCTGTCATTATTTCCTTGGAAACCGCAAGATACGACAAACCATACTTATCACTGTAGAATTTAATCGAATGAGGGGTGTTATTGTTGAATAAAGCGGTATTTCTTGATCGTGACGGGGTTATTAATGAAGTAAAATCGAAACGGGTAAAGTTTGTAAACAAGCCGGAGCAGTTTTATTTCCTAGAAGGTGTAAAGGAAGCAGTCAAATTATTGACTGATGAAGGTTTTCATTTATTTGTCGTTACCAACCAAGGCGGAGTTGGTCTTGGATACTTATCACATGAACATTTACAATCCATCCATGATTATATGGTCGCGGAACTTGAGACAGCGGGGGGGAAAATCCATGAAGTTTCCTGCTGCACCCACAAACCTCATGAAGGCTGTGCTTGCAGAAAGCCGGAACCTGGAATGATGGTGGAGCTCTCAAAGAAATACGATCTCGATCTTTCATCTTCGTTTATGATTGGTGACAGAGAGCCGGATATAGAGGCTGGACGTAAAGCTGGGTGTAAAACCATATTAATTTCCGATGCCGCTTCCCCCCTTTATGATGCTGATTATGTCTTTAAGTCTTTATCTGATGCAGCTGCATTTGTGGCAGACTTATCAAATTCATAGTGCACCTATCCCCTGCTCTCTATTTGGCAGGGGTTTATTTTTCTCCCCAATCCCCGCCGTTTTATCCTTTTCCAAATAGGGAAATCTATGTTAGAGTACTATGGAACTAGTAAGAAAGGGAGGGAATCGTCTTGGAGCAGCATGAACTTTTAGAGATCATCAAAAACGTGTATCCGTTTGATTTGCTGACAGAAGACCAATTAAGCTATATTATTTCGGGTTCAAAATATACTACATTCAAAAAAGGTGAATTCCTTTTCCATGAAGATGAAACACTTGAAGAACTTGACATATATTTCCTTGTTTCTGGCCTGGCTAAAAATGTCCTTCACCGGACAAGCGGTAAGCAATATTCTTTAAGATTTTATTACCCGGGTGACCTGATTGGGATTATGATCATGCTGACAAGCGGGGAAATGACTTTTTCGGTACAAGCGATGGAAGATTGTAATGTGTTTCGCATCCAGAAGCAGCGCCTGCTTGATATCATGACAAAGAATAATGATTTCTCTAAAATTGTGTTTGAAAGTATCGGAAACCGCATGAAAACTCTATATGACGAAATCAAATCGAAGTCGTCAGATAACGATGAGGAAAATATCTCGCTTTTCCGTACAAAAGTACATACCCTGATGGACTTCCCCACTTTTATCGGTGAAGATGATACAATTCTGCAAGCTGCACAGTTAATGAAAGAAAGAAATACATACGGGTTGGTTACAGTCGATACGAACGGTAAAATGAAAGGAATCCTTACTCAGAGAGAGATTCTCTCCTATCTTACTGAGCCGGCTGGATCTGAGAAAGTGCAGGATTGGATGAAACGCAACCCTTTCTGGATCAGAGATGAGTCATTCGCATACGAGGCCTTGTCTTATTTTAAACACGAGGAAGTGGATTTTGTGCCTATCATCCGGAATGATTCTGTAGTAGGCGTGCTTACTAGCAGCTCATTCCTGAATATTCAGGATTCAAATTACCTCGATCTATCCTACCGGATTCAAAAAGCAGTCAGTAAGGAAGAATTGGTTCAATTGGCTACGGTCAAAAGTGAGACCTTCCAGCAATTCATCGGAGACCTTCTCCTTCAGGACAGCCCGGGATATGATGTATGTGAAGTCATCAGCAATTACAATGACCGCCTGCACCGAAAGATCATCCAATTAACGGAGAAGGAAATGCGGGAAGAAGGATTTGGACGTGCACCCATCAACTATTGCTTCATTGTTATGGGAAGCCAGGGACGGAGTGAGCAGGGATTTCATACGGATCAGGATAATGGAATCATATTGGATGACTACAGCCACCTATCAGATACGAAAAGAGTGGATACGTACTTTCAAGCCTTTACTGAAAAGTTAAATCATAAACTTGCGGCATGCGGGTTCCCTGAGTGTACAGGCGGAATCATGGCAAAAGAACAGAAATGGAAACGATCCTACACTGACTGGAAAAAAGCGATTGATGAATGGCTGCATGAAATGGACGCACAAGAAGTCCAGAATACCACGATGTTTTATGATTTCCGGCCGATCTATGGTGATTATTCAATTGCTGAGGAAATCCGTAACTATCTGGCTGAAAAATCAAAGCGCTCCCTCAACATGCAGCAGCTTCTTAGAAAAGATGCATTACGCTTCAAGCTCCCTGTCGGACCCCTTGGCAGGGTCAACCTAAAACCCAAGAATCACTTATTCAACATCAAGAAGTCGGGTCTCCTGCAAATTGTCAACATGATAAGGATTCACAGCGTCAAATATGGTGTGAAAGAGGTAAATACCATAAAGAGAGTAAATGCACTGAAGAATATGCAGGCTTTTCACCCCAGGGATGCAGAGAATGTAAAGATGGCGATGCACATTCTTTTAAGCCTTCGCACAAAACAAAACCTGAAAGAGTTAAAAGAAGGCAAACTGCTTAGTAATGACATTGATGTCCGTGAATTGTCAAAAGAAGAAAGACAAAGATTGAAGGAAGCCATCCAGATCGCAAACCGATTACAGCAAGTGATGGAAATAAGCTTTAACAGAAATCGGGTGGTTTGATGAATGACATAGGAATAAATGCAGGATACCGCATCCTGAAATATTATTTATGGCAGCAGTTTTTCTTCAGGGCCCAGGTGAATATTGAAAAGGCACGGCCATCTTACTATAAAGTAGCCGCTGCATTAAAAGAATTTGAAGCAGAAAAACCAACTCTTCAACAGAAGCACTTGTTTAATTGTACGTTTACCATTTTTGATTTGGAGACCACAGGTTTCTTCCCTGAAGTGGGTGATGAAATCATTTCAATCGGGGCAGTGAAAGTTTCTGAAGGGGAAATGAAGGAAGATGAGACATTTTACAAAGTCATCGATCCTCTTCAAACAGTCTCAAGAAAGACAAAAAAATTCACTGGGTTAAAGAGAAAAGATTTTAAGAATGGGGTCACGCTCCCTGTAGGACTAAAACATTTTTTTGAATTCAGTAAAGGAACCATTTTAGTCGCCCACCCTGCAAGCTTTGATATCAATTTTCTTCAGAAGAGATTGCATAAGTGGGAGCTTCCCTCGTTCCAGCCCGAGTACATCGATTCTTTTGCTCTCGCCAATGCATTATTGGAACGAGATGACTGTTACTTGGATGCAATGGTAAAAAAATTCGGTATCAATAAGAAAACAAGGCATCATGCATTGAATGATGCCATCATGACGGCTGAAATATTCGAACATCTGCTGAAGCTTTGTTATAAACACGAGGTCCATACGATTCGAGCACTGCATGAATTAATCAAAGATAAGTGAAGGTTGATGTATCACATTTATCTGAAACACAAAAAGGACTTCCAAAGGCTGTTGCCCTTGGAAGTCCTTTTTTCATATCAACTTAGCGGATTTGGCCAGTACCATGCATCATGTATTTCACTGTCGTTAATGCAGGAAGTCCCATTGGGCCTCTTGCATGTAATTTCTGAGTTGAAATTCCGATTTCAGCGCCGAATCCTAATGCTCCGCCGTCAGTAAAGCGTGTTGATGCATTATGATAAAGAGCTGCTGCATCGACCAGCATCATGAACTTCTTCGCTGTTTCTTTATTTTCAGTTACAATCGCTTCTGAATGTTTTGTACCATATTGTTCAATATGATCCACTGCCCCATCAAGTGATTCTACCACTTTCACTGCGATATCCAGGCTTAGATATTCATTCGCCCAGTCTTCTTCACCAGCAAGCTTTGCATCTTTAATGGCTTCTATCACTTTTTCATCACCATGAATCGAAACATTAGATTGAGCTAACTTAGATGTAAATGCCTCTTTATGCTCCTTAAACCAGTCTTCATGAATGATGACAGTCTCAGCTGCATTACATACAGCAGGTCGATCCGTTTTGGCATTAATGAGGATATTCAATGCTTTTTCAACATCCGCATCTTTATCGATATAGATATGGCAATTACCTACGCCTGTCTCCAGAACAGGTACCGTTGCATTGTTTACCACTGCATTAATAAGGGCTCCACCGCCGCGTGGTATCAGAACATCGATATATTCTTTCATTGTAAACAGTTCGTTTGTAGCTTCACGATCGGTTGTATTAATGAATTGAACCGCTTCTTTTGGAATATCTGTCTGTTCCAAAGCGTCATGCATGACATCCACAATCGCTTTATTTGAAGTAATCGCATTAGAACCGCCTTTTAGAACAATGGCATTTCCTGATTTTAATGCTAAACCTGTAGCATCCACAGTTACATTTGGACGCGCCTCATATATCATGCCGATAACACCAAGAGGAACTGTCACTTTTTGTACTTGAAGTTTATTTTCCAGTGTCCAGTCTGAAACAATCTTTCCTGTTGGATCTTCTAAGTCAGCCACTTGTCTCAGTCCATTTGCAAAGTCTTCCACACGTTCTTTTGATAGTGAGAGACGATCCATGAATGCTTCTTCAAATCCTTTTTCTCTTCCTTTTTGAAGATCTTTTTCGTTTTCATCCAAGATGGTTTGATAGTTTGCGTCCAGGTGGTCAGCAATTTTATGCAATGCTTTGTTTTTTTGTTGAGTTGTTAATAAGCTTAATGCTTTAGACGCTTTTTTTGCCTTCATGGCTTGTTTTTTTACATCGGTTTTTTCAATTGTTAAAGTCATCAAATGCCTCCTGTTTGGTATAAGGTATATTTTCATTAGTGTCCTAATATCCGTGAGCCACTTTTAAATACCGCTGTTGATTTCCGTGCAAGACTTCGCTTTCCGCGGGTAGCCCGTGAGCCTCCTCGTCGCTACGCTCCTGCGGGGTCTCACATAAGCTACTATTCCCGCAGGAGTCTTCGTCTTTCTCTCCAATCAACAGCTGGAACTAGCTAAATCAAATAACTAGATTAAGCCTATTTAAGCTTCACGTTGTATTTACATAAATAACCATTCAAAAAGTTCGTCAATAATTCCTATCTTAAACACCAACTGGTATCGGCACTTCGATGTGGCAGACGAGGTGGTCGATTTCTACTGCGATTTGGTCGTCTTTGATTTCGGATGGATTTTTGAGTTGGCCTGAACGGAAGTTGACCATTCCGAGTCCGATTTCTTCATTGCCGCTGTCCAGGATTCTAACGACAGCACCTTTGTCGAAGCGGCCTTTTACAGTATAAATATCATTGATCGTCAGGCTTTCTTTCTGTTCAAGAATACGTTCTTTTGCCTCTTTATCTATGGTGATTTCACCTTCAGGTCCGGAGTTGAATGCGATCCACTGTTTCTTGGAATCCAAGTTCACTGCATCTTCTGCTGATTCAAAGTACGTCCCTTTCGCCGTATGCTGCACAGCATCATAAATGATATTTGTGTTACCGGATTTACCAAGGAATGCAGGAATGCCGGATGCCATCGTAATTTTAAATGCATCAATTTTAGAGCGCATGCCGCCGGTTCCTACAGAACTGCCCGGTTCTCCTGCCATATCTTCAATATCATCATTGATTTCCGTAACGCTATCCAACAATTCTGCTTCAGGGTTCTTACGTGGATCAGAATCATACAGCCCATCAATATCTGATAGAATGATCAATTGGTCTGCGTCCACTAAAGCCGCTACTTTGGCTGATAGGGTATCGTTATCCCCAAATTTCAATCGATCGACTGTTACCGTATCGTTCTCATTTACGATCGGGATGATACCTCGTTCAAGCAGTACATTAATCGTGTTGCGAGCATTGTTGTAACGGTCTTCATCCGAAAAGTCACTACGAGTAATCAGAATTTGGGAAGCGACGTAACCATGTGATATAAACAGATCAGAGTATGCTTCAATTAATAATCCTTGACCAATTGCAGCTGCGGCTTGCTTCTCAGGCAGAGAGCTGGGACGTGTTAAGCAGCCCAGTTTACGGTACCCTGCAGCGACAGCTCCTGAAGATACAAGTAATACTTCATGACCGTCATCTTTCAGGCGTACAACTTCATCCACTAAACGTTCCAACTTTCTACGGCTCATCTCTCCATGCAAGCTCGTCAAAGAACTGCTTCCAATCTTGATTACTATACGTTTCTGCTTATTATCTTGGGACATCCAATCACTCCTAGTAAAAAGGTCCGTCCCTCGTCCCATGTTTGTGATGAAGGACGGACTTGTATTTCTTGTGTTTAACTTTCTTCTTTATAAGGTAATTGTTTATATAGAGGTTTTATTTTTCGGGTTCATTAGTTCGTTACTAATTGTCGGGACTGTAATTCAGAGCTTATTTCTTTGGATCTTTTTTCTGCTCCTTTTACAGCTTCTGAGATAGCCTTCCCTCCGCCAAACTCAGCTAAAGCGTCAAGTCCGGCAGCTGTCGTGCCATTAGGGGATGTTACATTTTCTCTTAGTTGTGTTGGTGTTTCTTCACGTTCGAGCATCATTTTAGCTGCACCGAAGATTGTCTGTGCACCGATCTTGCGTGCCAGCTTCGGATCTAATCCCGCTTCTGCACCAGTCTTTTCGATGTGTTCCATTAAATAATAGAAGTAAGCCGGTCCGCTTCCTGCAATCCCAGTGAAAATATCCATTTCACTTTCATCGATTACATATACTTCACCGATGCTTGAAAGCAATTCTTTGGCATTCTTCATATCTTCTTCAGATGTAAACCTGCCCGCACTAATTGCTGTTGCAGACTCTTTAAGCATACTGGACGTATTTGGCATCACGCGGATGACTGATTGACCTCCAGGAAGCTGCTCTTCCATATGCGAAGTGGTAATTCCTGCTAGTACTGACATGATGACAGTATCTCTCTTCACAAGATGATTAATCGAATCTAACGCTTTATCAATATCTTTTGGCTTCATTGCAAGTATCAGTATGTCGATTTCCTCGAAAGGAAGATCATCTTTTAATAGTGTGCGTACTCCATATTTTGCATTGATTTCCTGAAGCTTTTCTTTGTTACTTCGATTAGAAACAATGATTTGATTCTTTGGGATTTTTCCGCTTTGAACCGTTCCGGAAATCATTGCTTCAGCCATATTACCTGCACCAAGAAAAGCGATCGTTTTATTTTTCAACAAAAATATCCACTCCGTTTCATTCATATAATAAGGTTGTTTTTCAGTATTGTTTGTATTTTTAATGTCATGTTTAGTTTTAAATGTTTGTTTTGTCCTGTGCTTTGTTCACAACATTTATAATCGTAACACGCTGGTAAATGATATCAAGGCGATATCCGGAAGTAGTAAGGAATACGCCGAAAAAGAAAGTGGAAGCGTTATCATTCCCTTTTCAGTGATTCAAATGCCTTCTGAGAGCTTCAAATCACTGATAATCCCGTATAATCAGAATTATTGGATTTACTTTTGAAGAATAGGCGCCCTTTTCAGACATTGAGTGGAAGGATTATCGCCGTATGGCGCAGTAATCTTTTAGTTTTGAGTAATAAACTTTGATTTTAGGCCGATTAACTTTGAATTTGGGTAGAAATCTTTCATTTTCGACCATTAATCTTTCGATTTCCGCCGATCATTCCACCACTTGGTAAAAAAAGGAGATTTCTAACCTTTAATTAATCCCACAAAAAAATGCACATCGGACGAAAACGTCCGATGTGCACTCACAAACCATTATATTATTGTTCTGTCACTTCATCCGAGCTTTTTCCGTTTAGGAAATCTTTTAACGCCTGGATGTTTTCTTCAAAGTCCAATTCGATGACGGAACCGACTCCCTCATAATTTCCGAATCCGTATGAGCCTTCGACAGGGATTGTCAGCTTGTCAATTTCATCGCTATTACTTAAGAGAACATCTTTAACAAGCGAAATCTGATCAAGCATGGACATGTTCGTCTGTATATAAGGCTGTATGGAACCCGCTAGTTTAGGCAGCTTGGTGACACCGTCGATGGTAAGGACTTCACCTTTCAGAGCCGTGATGACTTTTTGCTGTCTCTCAACCCGTCCGAAATCACCTTCTGCATCTTGACGGAATCTGGCATAGCCTAATAATTCCTTCCCATTTAATTTCTGTACTCCCGGTTGGAGAGAGACTCCGATATTTTCAGACATCGCTTTTTCGACGTCCATCTCTATACCTTCAGGAGCAAGGATATCAACGGATTGTTCAAATCCTTTAAAATCTACCATCATATAGTATTGAATATCGATATCAAAGTTATGTTTGATCGTTTTTCTTAACAACTCTGGACCGCCTAAGTAAAAAGCGGTATTCAACTTATAATTCTGGTATCCAGGGATTTCTACATAAATGTCCCGCATAAAAGAAACCAGCTTAGTTTCATTCGTCTTTGGGTCTACTTGCGCGAGCATCATGGTATCTGTCCGGGATTTTTCTTCCCCCCTGCTGTCTACGCCCAATAATAATACATTTATCTTCCCGTTCTCGTCTTTAACCCCGTTGAATTTATATTCTTTCATATTCTGTTCGCCATCAGCCATCTGATATCCGTTATAAAATTGAAAGGCTGAATAGCCTAGTAACGATAAAATGATTAATAATAGCACTAAGATAATTTTTCTGCCTCTTTTTTTCTTTCGTTTCTTGCGATCGAGTCTTGAATCCATTTTTCCACCTTCTTTGCAAAATGAAATGGCAGCAAGCTATTGAAAAATTCTACTCTACAATTCCTCCTGACTCAATACTCAGGTTATGGAGGGACATGCATGAATTTCCAGCATGTTATAATTTATAGTACCATAACTAGTACGACTTCGTGAGCATTTTTTAGGTACCTGAAGTTATTACCCCTATATACCGCGGGATTAAACATTCCTCTCCAAAACAAAGAAGCTGAGTCTGTATGATTAACGACTCAGCTTTTAATAGCTTTGCAATGTTCTTAAGATGTGCTACTCATTCTTTTACGATAAGATTCAATGGC
This sequence comes from Bacillus sp. Marseille-Q1617, assembly GCF_903645295.1. NCBI lineage: Bacteria > Bacillati > Bacillota > Bacilli > Caryophanales > Bacillaceae > Bacillus > Bacillus sp. Marseille-Q1617. The sequence goes on along the minus strand of NZ_CAHJXM010000003.1, from coordinate 719,370 downwards.
TTTCTTCGTTGTTTCATACACACCTTTACCAATCAGCCTGCCCAGGGGGGTGATGCTCCCTGCGAAGGGATAAGCCGTTCCCTGATGGGTCGAAGCGATCAGGATACTGTCAGTAGGGGTGCCGGTAGCGAGGGTGCCGGTTCTGTGATCATACACCTCTTGTTCCTGCATCGCCCTGACTTTTGCTTCAGTGGATGTTACAAGGGCTTCAATGAAAGCTTCATCAGAAAGCTTTCCATTGACAAAAACCCAAGTATTGATCGTGCCAGGCCTCGTCTCCTGAGGAAACAGGTAAGTACCAGTCACATCCACAGCATTTCCTATACCTGCTGTGACGACAACAAAAATCGAATGCTCATCCACGGTGAACAAGCCATATTCCACATCCTCCAAGTTCACTGCCGTCATCATTCCAACAGTGAAAGAGGGATCAAATTCCTTTTCTCCAAGAAAATTCATCAAATCCCCCTGGTAATCGGTGCAATCATAATGAGGGGGGACATATCGGTTCACCACGTTTTTGTACCAGCCAAACCCTGAACCGATCACCCCTGAGGACATGCATTTCATATGGATGGGGGACTGATAAGTGATCATTTCAGGGGAAACAGTCAGAAACTCCTCACACGCTTCCACCATTCCATCATCCACTTTCTCATCAGGGAGCAGAACTATTTGCGGTTTGGCTACATCGGGATGGGCTTGTTTATGTACTTCAGTATCATATACCTCTTGAATATGTGTTTCCTTCAACACTTCTTCCGGATGATCGACTACTCTGGCCAGGCCGTTCTGCATCAAAAGCAGACGGTCACAATAGAGGCTGGCAAGATTTAAATCATGAAAGATGGACACGACTGTCAAGTTACGCTCTTTTGTTTGTTGCTTCAACAGTTCCAGCAAGCTTTTCTGAAAAGAGAGGTCCAGGTGATTGGTCGGTTCGTCCAGCAGGATGACCTTCGGTTCCTGGGCAAGAGCCTGGGCAAGGAATACCCTTTGCTTTTCTCCCCCTGACAGCTCATCCAGCTTGCGTTCATGCAGACTCTCTACTCCTGTTTGAGCCATGGCTGCATGAACGATTTCATTATCATAAGGGGAAATCGTTTTAAATATCCCTTTCTGATGAGGATAGCGGCCAAGCATGACTGTTTCTTTCACACTGTAAGAAAAGGAATGCGATGAGTTTTGCGGCAGCACGGCTATCAGTTTCGCTAACTCCTTTGAGGAGTATTCGCCCAAGGTCTTTTCATTCAGCATTATCGTTCCGGCCGTTAGAGGAAGGACGCCCGAAAGAGCCTTCAAGAGGGTAGTCTTCCCGCTGCCGTTAGGACCCAATATACCAAAGAATTCACCTGTCTCAACTTGAAAATCAATATTTTCCACTATAGCTTTTTCTTCATAGCCAACAGATAAATGATGGACTTTCAGCATGTCATCCCCCTCGTTTCTTAAGCAGTATATAGGCAAAGATCGGCGCACCGATCAATGCGGTGATCACTCCGATTGGTAACTCAGACGGACTGATCACGGTGCGGGATATCAAGTCTGCAATGACCAGGAACGCGCCGCCTGAAATGACCGAGAGCGGGAGCACATGCTGATGGTCATATCCAATCATCCTTCTGATAAAGTGAGGGATCACGAGCCCTACAAAACCGATCGTACCGGAAACGGCAACTGCCGCTCCGGTCAATGTGCTTCCTGCAATCAGAATCATATATTTTCTCTTCTGAACCGAGATGCCTATATGGCGGGCTTGCTCTTCCCCGAAGCTCATGCCGTTCAATTCCTTGGCATTTAACATCAGGAGCAGCGTCCCGGCAACAAAGAAAGGAAAGACAATGAAAATATAATCCCAGCCCCTCATGGATACGCTGCCCAGCAGCCAGCCGATGATCTGCCTCAACTCCTCTCCGGAAAGTGCAATCATAAGGGAAATGACAGAGCCGAGAAATGAGCTGAAAATAATTCCTGTCAGTATGATGGTTTCTACCTTCATCGTGCGGTCTACCTTCCTTGCAAACGTCAATACTAGAAATACAGTCAGCAATGAACCCAGGATACTGATGACCGGCAGCGTGAACAACCCCAGAAACGGCAGGCTGATATTGAAGAATAAAGTCACAACTGCACCCACCGATGCCCCTGAAGACATTCCCAGGGTATATGGATCGGCAAGGGGATTTCTTAATAACCCTTGAAAGGAAGCCCCCGCTACCGCTAAGGAGCTCCCCACTAGTAAAGCTAATAAAACTCGTGGTAAGCGAATGGAAAATACAATGTTTGAATGCATGGGGTCGACGGTCTCCGCTGAGCCGTCCCCAAACATTTCGGCACTGATGATCTTAAGGATATCAATGATGGGAACCTTTACAGTTCCAATCGATATCCCGATCAATAGCGACAGGATAAGAATACTTAATGCCAGCAGATAGATGATCCATATTCTATTCTGTAAATATCTCCGGATAAACAGACTTGGCAATTTCCTCTACTCCTTCTACCAATCTAGGACCGGTACGGGTCACGAGATCAGTGTGCACATCATAAACGTGTTCATTTTTGACTGCGTTGATATCCTGCCAGCCGTCCCGGGTCATGATCTGTTCGTTATCACCGTACGTGGTAATAATGACATCAGGATTCGCTGCGATGACCTCTTCTTGATTGACGGCGATCCACCCTTCCTGATCTTTCAGCGCATTCTCTGCATTGATCAATTCAAGCATCTCATTGATAAAGGTATTGTTTCCTGTTGAGTAAATATCCGGTGCAGGAGCCACTTCCACGTACACCTTCCTCTTCTGCTCAACTTCCTCTGCTTTTGATTTAAGTTCTTGAAGATCTTTTTTCATGCCAGATACCAGCTTTTCCGCTTTCTTTTCCGTATCTGTAAGCTTTCCAATATTCTCTATGATTGTGTATACTTCATCTATTTTCTGTGTATCCTTAACGACGAATACGCTGATTCCCGAGTCGCGCAATTGATTTAATCCTTCTTTCGCGCTCACAGCAGTCGACTCATGCGCAAGTACGAGATCTGGATCGAGGCTGATGATTTTCTCGACATTGAATTCCATACCTCCGATTTTCTCTTTTGCAGCAGCTTCCTCGGGATAGTTATCGAAATCTGTCACTCCCACGACTTCTCCACCAAGACCCAGTTCAAATAGTATTTCCGTATTACTCGGAATTAACGAAATGATTCGTTCGGGCTTTGATTCCAAAGTTATTTCATCACCTAAAGCATCCTTCACATGAATGGATTGGTCAACTGATTTCTCTTCAGTACCTTCCCCGGCCTTTTGGTTGTCAGAATCATTGCCACAAGCAGCTGTGAATAATACTGACAGCATTAAAATAATAATCAGACTACTAATCTTTTTCATTTTTTTTCCTTCTTTCCTCGTGATATTAACCGCTTTTATCAAGATCGCTGCATTCTTTTCCTTATCCGGCAGGTAGTGGATTCGAACGGGCATCGATCAAAATCCCCTTTTGACTTTCGAAAAAGTGCAAAAAAGAGACAAATAAAAAAACATCCCCGAAAAGGCGATGCTGTGTAATATGCATTTAGGACCATCATGTAAAAAAACATGCATGCATGTTACACTTTCCCATCCGCGTAGTACCAGTGTCAAAGATGTCAGGCAGGTCTCCTGGCTCATGGTCATTGCTTGCTGCCCCTTCCCGTACCTATGTACAGTGGCTTATTGCAGCTTGCTCCCATTTACAGTGGCGGGACCGCGTTGGAGTTGCACCAACTTCCCTTTTAAGAAGCGCAGGAATATGAAAACATACTCCGCTTCACCCGATCATTCAACTATGTAATTTTCCGTTCACATGAATTATACAGGAGCGTCTGCGTTCAGGTAAATACATTTTTATATAATCTAGACATTTTTTTGATTGTCAAACCGTCAATGAAAATGATAAAATTTGTTCATTCTGATATACCTTTACCACATTACAGCAGCAAAAAAGCTGCAGGAGGTTTCATAGAAATGAAAAAAGAATTTGAACTCGCTACCTTTGCCGGAGGATGTTTCTGGTGCATGGTAAAACCTTTTGACGAATTACCCGGCATCGTTGATGTCGTTTCCGGATATTCAGGAGGACACGTTGATCATCCTACTTATAAAGAAGTAAAAGAAGGACAGAGCGGGCATTATGAAGTGGTACAGATTACATTTGACCCTTCCATCTTCCCATATGAAAGCCTCTTGGACCTTTATTGGCCGCAAATCGACCCGACAGATGATGGCGGGCAATTCCATGACCGCGGCGATCAGTATCGAACGGCCATCTTCTATCACAATGAGAAACAAAAAAAAGCTGCAGAAGATTCCAAACAAAGAATTGCAGAAAGTGGACGATTCAATAAACCGATCGTTACAAAGATCCTGCCGGCGGCAGCCTTTTATCCTGCTGAGGATTATCATCAAAAGTTTTATAAAAAAAGTCCAGATGAATATAAAGCTGATCGCAAAGTTTCCGGCAGGGATGAATTCATCCGCAATCACTGGGAGCAATAAAAGTGCATGACAACCGCCCCTTTCTCACAAACTAAGTGCCAGAAAGGGGGTTTTTTATGATGAATAAAAAAAATCCAGACAAGGAACAAGTGAAAGGTTTCGAGGGTCCGGGCAGGGCTGTGAATTTTTTCGACCCCTATCCTGATGAAGACAAAGTGAATTACAAAAATGCAGAACAAGGTGAAGATGGAAAAGAAAGAGAATAAAGATGTCGAACACAAGACGAATAGTATGATAACTTTTGTATAAGTTAAGAAGAAGGAACCGGGGAAATCCTCCACCATGAAAAGCCATCAATCGCTAGATTTTCTCGGTTTTGCTATCATTTTTTCATACTTATTGTGCACTCCATGAACATGGACGGTCTCCCTCAGTGTATATCTGGTCTGATAGTAATGATTCAACCCGTCATTGCTATGCAGACAATCGAATCTTAGCTTTTCATAACCATTCTGTTGACAGAAGGACTCCGCCCAGTTTAAACATTCTGCCCCCAACCCTTCTCCTTTCCACTTCCTCTTCACGACTAAACGATGCAAATATAAGCACCTTTCTTCACTTGCTTCATCCCCCCATATATCACAATCCCATTCATTCGGTGAGGGTTCCAGTGTCAATGAACCTGCCGCTTCATTCTTCCAAAAGAGTAAATATGTATGACCTCTCCTGATTGAATCAATAATTTCCACAAGATTTCCATCCATGTCTGTGAGGTAATAATCCCATTGTGTAAGCCCTTTCGTTTTCAGCCACAAAGAAGCATCTTTTAATAAATCCAGTATGATGTCGAGCTCTTCGATTCCAGCTTTCTTTATCGTATACTCAGCCGTAGCTTCCATAATATCCCTCCTTTCTCGCCATCATTTTAACATATCTCCTTTAAGGGAGGACAGGCTTTATAAGTAAAAACACAGAAAAAAAGGAGGCGGGGTATCCGCTCTCCTTCAATACATACTCATTATTTTTTCAAGTACGTCCAGCCCTCTTCCTGGTATACTTTGTTTTCTTTCATCAGTTTCCCGATTGCGCGTTTAAAGGAAGCCTTGCTCATGTTGAAGCGTTCCTTAATTTCATCCGGCTGGCTCTTGTCCCAGAACGGGATCGCACCATTCCGCTGATGCAGGTAAGAAAGAATCACATCGGCATCATCATGCATCTTATCTTGTTTTAATGGAAGGAAAGAGACATTAAGATTTCCGTCATCCTTTACATCGATGACTCTTCCTTCAACAAGCTCGCCAAGTCTTGGTTCTTGTTTACGCTCATTCTCATGTACGAAGCAGCGGTAACCCTGTTCGGATAAAAAGAACGTGCCCACTTTCAATAGACGGTAAACCCTGCCTTGGACCTTTGCATTAAGCATTTCTTTTGATGCTCTTCTAGACACTTGCTCGATGATATTTTCCGTTGCAAGCTTTCCATACAGACGATCCTGCTTGTCCCGATTTAATGACATGAACAATTGGTCGCCGGGTTCCGGCCATAAGGAAAGGAACTTCGGCAGGTCGTCTGCAGAGACCAAAATGTCTTTAGGAAGTCCGATATTGACAAACACTCCTAAATCTTCTCGTTTATCCACTACCTCAGCCCATCCATAAGACCCTACTTGCACCTTCGGAATACGCATGGTCGCCGTCAGCCTGACATCCTTATCGTGATAAAGAAATACTTTGACAGTATCCCCCTCTTGTATTTCATCTGTTATTTCTGAATGATGCAGCAGTACGCGATCCTCATAATCATTTGTCAAGAAGAAGCCGTATGGGACTTCATGATCGACATATAATTCTTCTACCGTGCCCGGTGTCAATGAAGACATAATCTAATTCCTCCCATTGAAATGGTAATAGCTCTCATCCGCTCATTACACATCATGTATATTGAATTAATATATCTTTTTTTCTTCTATATGTATAGTGCCTATTTTCTGCAGAAAATAGTAAATGTATTTTGAAAATATACATTTGTGTTCCAAAATATACTGATTACAACGTATTAAAAATCTTCACGTTTATGTCCTTCACATACTCAGTATAAAAGAACTTAATTAATGAAGGGTTACATCCCTACTCAACCTATTATAACAGTGCATAGTAAATCATGCAGGTGCCCTGCTGATTAAAGCCAGGGTTCCCTGCATGAATTTAAGAATGATTATACTTCCTCACTGCTTCGTCAGCCGGAAGTAAGAATGTGAGCATTCCCAGTAATGGAAGGAAACTGCATAGAATCATGACAAATCGAATGGAATAAAGATCTGCCAGTCCTCCGAAAAGAACAGCGCCCACGGCGCCCATGCCAAATGCAAGCCCTACGGTCAGACCTGATACCATGCCGATCTTTCTAGGCAATAATTCCTGAGCATATACGACAATGACGCTGAAGCTCGATGAAATGATGAAACCGATGCAGAAAATAACCGGGAACACTAGTGATAAAGATAAATACGGAAGTGCCAATGTCAATGGGGCAGCGCCCAGCATTGAGAAGAAAATGATATTCCTTTTACCGAATTTGTCTGCCAACGGTCCGCCTAAGAAAGTACCCAGCACACCCGCAAACATGAATGCAAAAATATACGCCTGTGCTTTCTTGATGGATAACCCGTAATCTTCTATTAAATAAAATTGATAATAATTCGATAAACCGGCCCCATACCAAGAGCGGGCGAATACCAAAAAAACAACTAAAACCATAGCCCATTTAATCTTTTGATGGATAGGGGATGACGTCATATCTCCTTTTTTCCGGACATCATTCACTTCTTTTGATTCAATCTGCCTTGAATACCAGTTGGATACTCTAAGTAATATTACTACACCAAAGATGGCAGCCAGGGTAAACCAGAGGGCCCCCTTTTGACCGAATGGAACGAAGATGAATGCTGTAATCAAAGGAGCGAGTGACTGTCCTGTGTTTCCTCCGACCTGATAGATCGACTGAGCGAGGCCCCTTCTCTGTCCTGCTGCCATATAAGCGACCCTTGAACCTTCAGGGTGAAAAATGGCTGACCCAAACCCGATAAATAACACAGAAAGAATGATCCATAAAAAGTGCCCCGATAATGCAAACCCTATGAGGCCAATCAAACTCGAAAGCATCCCAAAAGGCAGTAAGTAGGGCCGGGATTTCATGTCTGCATAATAACCAAAAACAGGCTGCAATAAGGATGACGTCATGTTCAAAGCAAACGCAATCCACCCTATCTGTGTGTAACTTAATTGGAGAGATCTCTCGATAATCGGAAACATGGCAGGAACCACTGACTGTAATGTGTCATTTATAAAATGTCCTGAACTGATGGCAAATAGGATGCCGTAAATTGTAGTACTTTTTTGTTTATGTACTTGTTTCATGGCTGCCTGAGCCAAATGATCTCCCCCTTATTTATTTCGGTATGCTAAATAGTATAATGAATTTCATTCATGTTTTGTACACTTTCTCTAATAATAACCATTAATTAACATGATAAAAAGCCGCCGGGTATTGTCCCGACGGCTTTTTATCATGTTCATTAGTTTCGATCTGGGAATACCCGCTGAAGGACATCCACTAATTCCTCGCCGAACCCTTCAATCGGTTCGCCGTTTTCAGCCCTGTCTGCATACCCTCTAATCCGATCAAAAAAATCAGGGTTGGTGGAAACGTAAACATTTTCAATACCTGCATCTACATTTCTGATCTGTTTCGCCACTTTATCTTCAAGTTGTTGACTTACTCCATTTTCGCCATTTTCCAATACTGCTGCAACATAAGCATTTCTTTCAGTAGTCAGAACGTAAGCTCTTTTAACTTCTTTTAAATCTGCCACATTATTTGCAGCTTCTTTAGATAGGGAATAATTTTCTCTCACCGAATCACGTGTTCCGGCATCGTTTACGTTCATGTAATCCCCCGTCCGATCCCGGTCATATCCCACTCTTTCAAGGGCATCATTATCATTCATGCCTTGCTCATTCATATTATCATTGTTCATTCCGCATCCGGCTGCCGCCCCTGATACCATTACACCAAGTAAAGTAACGATAAGATATTTTTTCATGTTGCTTCCTCCTTTTGATTAAATCGTCGATTTTACTATCTCCAATAATGGGGATAACTATTCAAAATACATTTCTTAGGAAGAAGACAAGATCATCTGAGGAATTATTCGTTGTATGTAAAGTTGAGTAATTTCCATACTACTAACATAAAGGAGGCAGTGAAATGTTTCAGGCAGCGCTTTGGGGAGGAGCAGCGAGTTTATCGTTATTTTTAGGAGCCTTAATCGGCATTTTCTTTAAGATACCAAAAAGAATCACTGCCTTTATCATGGCTTTTGGAACAGGGCTTATCATTGGCTCTGCTACCTTTGATTTACTTAGCGAAGCCGCGGGCAACGCTAATATCATTCATATCACCGCGATGTTTTTATTAGGCGCAGCCATTTTTACAGCTTTTGAATTATGGATATCAAAAAAAGGGGGAAGTCAACGGAAACGCTCAAAGAAGAATCCCCATGATCATTCTGGTTTAGCCATTTACATAGGCACGCTTATGGATGCCATACCTGAATCCATTATCATCGGGGTGAGTTTCCTTGGAAGTCAATCCATCCAATGGGTATTTATTGCCGCAATTTTCATCAGTAATTTTCCTGAAGCATTATCAAGCAGCATCGGGTTAAAGCTTGATCGATACAGCACCAAAAAAATTTTGATCCTCTGGGGCAGCGTTGTAGTGGTGTCTTCCCTAAGTTCCCTTTTAGGTTACACCTTTTTACAAGATGCTCCCGAGAGTACGGAGTATATCATCGGAGCCTTTGGTGCAGGAGGATTATTAGCGATGGTTTCTTCTACCATGCTTCCAGAAGCGTTTGAAGATGGAGGTCCGCTGGTAGGCTTCCTTTCTGCAGCAGGGATTATTCTTTCATATATCTTTACAAATTTATAATGAAGAAAAGAAGGACGCATCCTCGAATAGGTTGAGGTGCGTCCAACATTTTGATCATTCTTTAATGATCTTCCGTTTGTATTGCTGCCGCTGCCATTGATAACGTATGAAACATCCGATGCAGAAGCCTGCCAGAGCGATTGAGGCGGCTAGTAATACCATCCCGGAGAACAGATAAAACCCGATTCTCCAATGAAGCAGTTCGCAGAGCAGTGCAGTTCCAAGACACCCGGCTGCAATAACTGCATTGAATCTCTGCTGTCCTGCATCTTCAGGACGGTAAGAATTAACCTCATTTTTCAAGAACAATCTTCCTATTTTCATGACAGGGTTAAATTTAAAAAGCGCACCTGAGAGAACGGCGAAAAATGGAATCCATAACAGCCATGGAAGCTGCAGTACCCAGGATAGTATGACAAAGCTTACAATAAACCATTGATTTAAGTCTACTAATGGTTTCGGTATCGAATTTTGTGCATTCACATTAATTCATACCTTTCTGATTGGAATTTATGTAATTATAGTATACTCCAATGTATGATTCTAATCAAAATAAAAAACCGAAAATCACTGTCCAATTTTTTAAGTGATTTTCGGTTTCTTTTTATACATTTCTGAGTATCTGGGCATGACGCTGTTCATCATAAGCGGCTCTGGTAAATCTTCTTTTTGCACGAGGCTCAGTGAGTCGGTTTGCAATCGAAAGATAAAACGGAACCGTTTCTGATTCATCTTTGATGCTTTCTCTTATGCCCTGTCTATAATTCGTTGGAAGGTCTCTTGGTTTGACCAGGTCGATGCGCGGATATCTGCCAGTCAATTCAAGATATACTTGTGAAAAGGCATTAAAGTGACGGATTTCATCCTGCCTTATTCCCAGAATGGCCTGACGCGCATTATTATCAGGGGCCAGTTTCAGCCAATTGTGTATAATAGGATATTGCCTTGAATTCATCATTTATCGCTTTTTGAATATCCCTTCGTAATGTCTGATCGATTTGTCTCGTAAACTTATTCATCTCTTCATATGGATGGTATTGATGATACATGTTCATTCCTCCTCTTTCCAGCACATTACAAACTATGACACGAGCCTATCCATTGTGACTAAGTGTGAACATCAAGAGGGTGTACAATGGAGAGATTAACATCTCATGTTGTTCACTGGTATAAAAGTGGAACAACATAACAAGATGAATGAATTCATTGCTACTTGGATTCTCCTAAACGCTATCTTTTTTCCCCTTTCACATGTTATAATCTTTTAGATTGAGTAATGGGAGGTAGTATGAATGATTCAAGTATCAGATGTAAGCTTACGTTTCGGTGACCGCAAGTTATTCGAAGACGTGAATATAAAATTTACTCCTGGGAACTGTTACGGACTGATCGGTGCGAACGGTGCAGGTAAATCTACATTTCTTAAAATTCTATCGGGTGATATCGAAGCTCAAACCGGTAATGTCTCCATGTCACCGGGTGAGCGCCTTGCGGTATTGAAGCAGGATCACTTTGAGTATGAAGAATATGAAGTATTGAAAGTTGTCATCATGGGACACACCCGTTTATACGAAGTTATGCAGGAAAAAGACGCTATTTACATGAAAGAAGATTTCTCTGATGAAGACGGCATGAGAGCCGCTGAATTGGAAGGCGAATTCGCTGAACTGAATGGATGGGAAGCAGAATCAGAAGCCGCCATCCTATTGAAAGGCCTAGGAATCGGGGAAAATCTTCATGCAAAGCAGATGTCCGAGCTTACAGGTGGAGATAAAGTAAAAGTTCTTCTTGCCCAGGCATTATTCGGAAAACCCGATGTCCTGCTTCTTGATGAGCCTACCAACCACTTGGATATCCAGGCGATTCAATGGCTGGAAGAATTTCTGATAAACTTTGAAAATACGGTCATCGTTGTATCCCATGACCGTCATTTCTTGAATAAGGTATGTACGCACATTGCCGATCTTGATTTTGGAAAGCTCCAGATTTATGTCGGTAACTATGATTTCTGGTATGAGTCCAGCCAGCTGGCACTAAAAATGGCTCAGGATCAGAATAAGAAGAAGGAAGAAAAAATCAAGGAGCTTCAAGCTTTCGTAGCGAGGTTCTCTGCCAATGCTTCCAAATCGAAGCAAGCAACTTCCCGTAAAAAGCTATTGGATAAAATTTCTTTAGATGATATCAAACCGAGCTCCCGCCGCTACCCTTACGTTCAGTTCAAGCCAGAAAGGGAAATCGGGAACGACGTCCTGAGAGTTGAAGGACTGACCAAAACAATCGACGGGGTGAAGGTTTTAGACAACGTCAGCTTTATCATGAACAAGGAAGATAAAATCGCCCTTGTCGGAGCAGATGAAATTGCCAAAACGACTTTGTTCAAAATCCTCGCCGGAGAGATGGAGCCTGACAGTGGTTCTTATAAATGGGGTGTCACGACATCTCAAGCTTATTTCCCTAAAGACAACTCGGAGTACTTTGAAGGGTCGGAACCTTCACTAGTTGAGTGGCTGCGCCAATATTCTCCGGAAGATGAAAGTGAAACATTCCTTCGCGGATTCTTGGGACGCATGTTATTCTCCGGAGAAGAAGTTCTGAAAAAGCCTAGTGTACTTTCAGGTGGAGAAAAAGTCCGCTGCATGCTATCCAAGATGATGCTGAGCGGCTCAAATGTCCTGCTGCTGGATGAGCCTACCAACCACTTGGATCTTGAGTCCATCACGGCATTGAATAATGGATTGATCGCGTTTAAGGGAGCCATGATCTTTGCTTCCCATGACCATCAGTTCATTCAGACGATTGCAAACCGCATCATTGAAATCAAGGATGGCGGAATCATCGATAAGCAGACGACTTATGATGAATTCCTTGAGCTGAAAGCATCTCAAAAAGCATAAATGACATTTGCCGCATATATTTTATGCCGGAATGCAAAAAACCAATCAGGGACCGCGTCCCTGATTGGTTTTTTTAATGCATTCTCTTTTTAGCCAGATATCCTTTGATCTGGAAATACGATATTTCTTCAGGTAGTTCCTCTTTTATCGGCTTCAGAGGCTTTTCCCCTGTTTTGTTGACTGCTGATTCGATCAGTGATTCTTCTTCATCGGTAAAGAAGCGGCTCCAGTCATCCAGAAGGCCTTCTTCGTAGGAACGGATGATATGGTTTTCGATCGTTGCCGTGCTCATTCCCCGAGCTGAAGCAATTTCTTTAATATCTTTATTTTCGCTGAACATTTTGAACGTGACCAAATGAGATGGCTCGTCCGATTGTCCCCTCCCCCTTGGTGATGGGGATTCAGCCGGTTCTTCTTCAATCTTACGGGTATAGCCTTGATTGTCATTTAAGAAGGATTTGATTTCTTTCATGAATAATTCACCGTAGCGTTCGAGTTTACTTTCCCCGACTCCGCTGACATTGAGGAACTCAGCTTCATCAGAAGGCTGCTTCAGGCACATATCATGCAGCGTTTTGTCTGAAAAGATGACAAACGGAGGAACCCCTTCTTCTTTTGCGATGGTCTTCCTCAAATCCCTCAAGACCTGGAACAGTTCATCTTCATTTGATAAGGCTGGAGCAGGAGTGACCTGTTTCTTGCGTGTAACCTGCTTTTCCCCTATTAAGACTTCCCGTCCTTTACTTGAGACTTTAAGTACCGGATAGCTTCCCCCCTCTACTTCGATGATGCCTTCTGAAATCAAGTAGTCGATGAAGAGGCCGACTTCCTTCTGCGACTCCCCTTTCAACAACCCGTAGGTCGACAGCTTATCGAATCTGAAATCGAGAATCTTCTTCCCTTTCGATCCGGTCAGCACGCCGCTGATCATGGAGGTGCCGAAACGTTCGTTCATCCGGATCATGCATGAAAGCACCATCTGGGCTTTGACCGTGACATCCTCCGACTCCCTGTCATCAAGACAGTTGCTGCAGTGACCGCATTCACCCTCAGACTCTTCCCCGAAATAAGAAAGGATATAATTCTGAAGGCAGGTTTCAGTATGCACAAAATCCACCATGTCCCTCAGTTTCTGCAATTCATTATGATGAAGTTCCGGACTCATCACGTTCTGATCGATGATGTACCGCTGGGTCTGGATGTCCTGCGGGGAAAAGAGCAGGATGCATTCGCTTTCCACTCCGTCCCTCCCGGCACGGCCGGCTTCCTGGTAGTACGCTTCCATATTTTTCGGGATTTGATAATGAACGACGTATCTTACATTTGATTTGTTGATCCCCATCCCGAATGCATTTGTGGCCACCATTACCATGATGGAGTCATTTAAAAACGACTCCTGCTGTTCGAGCCTGAGGGAATCGGACAGTCCGCCGTGATATTTCCCTGCAGACACTCCCTTTTTCACCAAGTGATCATGCACATTTTCAACTTCCTTGCGGGTTGCGCAATAGATGATCCCTGACTGCTGGCTGTTCCTCCCGATATATTGACCAATCCAGCGCTTCCTGTCCTCACCTTTTAACACATTAAAGAAAAGATTGTTTCGTTGAAAACCCGTCAATACTTTGTTTTCTGAGGGGATATGAAGATGGTTGAGGATATCACGTTGAACTTGAGGGGTTGCCGTGGCGGTCAAAGCCAGAATGACAGGTTGTGAAGATAGTTGATTCACTGCATCATAGATTCCCATATAGCTCGGCCTGAAATCATGTCCCCATTGAGATAAGCAATGAGCTTCATCCACAGCGACCAGCGGTATAACCAATGAATTGAGGTAGCGGATGAATTGCGGGGACTCCAGCCGTTCAGGTGCTATATACAGCAGTTTATATTCTCCGTAAGAAAGTTCTTCCATCCGCTCTTCCACTTCGGCTGCACTGAGTGTGCTGTTTATGTATGTGGCAGGGATGCCTTGGAATGTCAGCGAATCAACCTGATCTTTCATTAATGAAATCAAAGGAGAGATGACAAGGGTGACTCCCTCAAGCAGCAATGCGGGAACTTGATAACAAATTGATTTCCCTCCGCCGGTTGGCATGATACCGGCTGTATTCTTTCCGGATAAGACGTTGGATATGATTTCATCCTGTCCTTTTCTGAATTCTGAATACCCAAAGTATTGTTTGAGTATGTCATGAGCTTCTTTCAATCTCTTTCAGCCTCCTTTCCATTTTTCTTTCTTTATTGTAATCTACATTTTTCCTTGTGCCAACTCATACACAAAAACAAAACGATCCAGAGAAAACATTGGCTCTCCGGATCGTCGTCTAAACCATTATATTCATTTATTACTGTAAACTTTTTCACCTTCAGCCCATGTCTCCACCACTTGAATATGATGAAGCTGGTTTTCAGCGACTTCCAGAGGATGCCGATCGAGGAGCAGGAAATCTGCCCTTTCTCCAATAGTCAGCCTGCCTTGATTATGCTCCTCGTTCAATTCGATGAGTGTCGGGGTCGAGGTATAGCCAATAAAAGCTTCATCTACGGCAAGCTTTTCCTGGGGCTGCCAGCCGCCTCCCGGGTTTCCTTTATAGTCGGTCCGATTCACTGCAGCAAAGATCCCTTCAAAAGGATTAAGCGAACCAATGGGCAAATCAGAACTGAGTGTAATCGGAACATTGTGATTGAGCATACTCTTGAATGCATCACAGTACGGTGCCAGCTCCTCTCCTGTCCACTTTTCTTTCTTATCCCACTCACTGAGGAGGAAAGATGGCTGGGTCTCAATGACAGCGTGAAGCTTCTTCAATCGGTAAAGAAGATCTTGTCCCAGAGTTTGGGCATGGATGATCCTGTGCCGCAGGGTTTCTGTATTCGCCTCAGGCTGCTCAAACGCTGTTATCGCCTGTTCCACTGCCCTGTCCCCGATGGCGTGCACCGCCACCTGCATCCTGTTCTGGCCGGCAAGCTTTACAATATCATTCAGTTCCTCTTGTGAATAGACAAGATTTCCTGCCGTATCCTTTTTATCTTTATACGGGATTCTCATCGCAGAAGTATGTAACCTTTGAGTCCCGTCAAGGAAAACCTTCACCGCTCCCACCTTCACTTTTTCCGTTCCTTCACCGGTACGGAATGGATGCGACTGCAGATAGTCCTCCAGATGTTTCTTTTTGAAGATATAGTGATGCAGATAAGCCTTGATCGGAAGCTTTCCTACTTTCTCTAATGCAGTGTAGGCGCTCCATAGGCGGTCAAATGATCCGATGAAGTTCAAATCCTCAGAGTGGATGGTGGTGATCCCGTGTTTGAGGAGATGGGGGATGCCGTATTTCAGGGCATCTATTGCATCTTCAGTGTCCCTGCTGCGAAAATGATGTTTGATAAAGTGAACAGCCGTATCCTTGAAGCGCCCTGTCCAATTTCCTTCACCATCCGTCTCCTTAAAAGCGTCCGGGATGTCAGAGAATTCTTCTTCCTGTTTCAGGAGATCCATCACTTTATGATTAACAACACATTCATGCCCGTCCTGATGCAGGAAGAACATATATGTATGAAGGTGCAGCTCATCCAGGTCCTTTGCCTGGATAAGAGAATCACGGTCAGTGAATGAACTGTCGTCCAGCCCTCTCCCTACAACCCAGTCACCCTTTTCCATTTGAGGATAATGTACGCGCACTTCTTCCTTCATATGTTCCCAGCTCGTTACATGCCTCAGGTCCAATTCCCTTTTCATCAAGCCGTAGCGCAGGAAATGCATATGGGAATCATGGAATGCAGGGGTCATGACCCTCTCCTTGCCATCCACGACATGTGCGCCGTGTTCCTCCGTTTTCCCTTTGCGGATTTCTCTTATTTTTCCCTCTTCAATGATCACATGATGGACCCCGCCTTCTTGTTTGAAATCCTGTCCATCATATAATCTTACGTTATCAATGATCAATTCCAACATTCCCCCTTTTGTCTTATATATTTTTTCTACCAATTTTGGGGTATCGGTAAACATATCAGAAACAGCCAGGCACCATAAAAAACTGCAGAGGGGCTAAACTCCTCTGCAGTACTGAAAAATCAAAACCATCTGAAAGTGGTTTCTTCTGTATTCTGTTCTTCAGCTTGGGGTTTAGCTTCAGCTTCTGGCCTTTCAAGCTTCCAAAAGCTGTCCCAAATCGAATTTTCATTTTTCTCTGGCATGATCGGTACTTCTTTTTCCTTTTTGTTTTTACCGGACATGGTGCTCCCTCCTTTTACGCATGTTACACTACATACTATTCAGGAACAAAAAAAGCGTTTTAAAATAATAAAAAAAAAGAATCAATCAGGAGATTGATTCTTAGACGGATCAGGACGATTTCATTGTTGGATGGGGATTATCCACTACTTGCAGAACTTTCGTTGATTTTTCCATGTCAGCGTTGCAAAGCGGGCATTTAGGAGTTTCTTCGCTCTTGAAGTTATCCCTCATCCACCCTTTGCAATCAACAGAAGAACAAGCCCAAATTTCTGTTTCCTCGGTTTTAATTTCTTCTTCTACTTGATTTCGACGACCAAAAGCCATTGAATGTCCTCCTTTTAGGTAAGCAGGATTTCCATGCCAGGCACGAAAAAACTGATTGTGGTGATAGTGCACAGTAAATTTAAAAGTGGTTATATAATGAAAGCTGGGTGTAATGTAGGTAAATTTTCTGCGATTAATACCATTATACCATACTTGCTCGCATAATTATATACACAGTCGCCCTGACAGTCAGAACCCGTCAGACTGATGGAATGCGTACGATTATTTTTTCTTCTTCGACCTTGAAGAATCTGCTTTCGTCCCTCCGGATAACTCTTGATTGGTCGTTCCTTGCCCTTCTACCTGGGAAGAGCCCAGCATTGCCTTAGATGGATCTTCTTTTTTTCTACTCATCTATCATCACCTCCATTTTTATCGTTACCATCCCCTTCAGGATTTATGTACGCCCTCTCTATTCCTAATCCTTCGTGAAAATGATTAATAAAACAAAACGTGGGAAATCTAAAAATAAATTCAGGCATAGGGTGATGAGAAGTGTTCAGACGCAATAAAGCAGCTGCTAACCTGGAAAAGAACGCTGCTCATAGCTTCGATGTAGGAAAATTCAAACAAGAAATAAAATCGTATGTGAGCAGCAGTGATGATTTGATTTTTAGGATTCTGCAGCCGAATGAGCAGAAAATCATCCTCGTTTATTTTGAAGATTTAGTCAATGTAAATTCATTAAACACGTCTATCATACGTCCGCTTGAAGAATACAAGGATGAACTGGACGCTGAAACAATCGCAAATAAGATAAATATAGCGAACATTACACGGACAAATCAAATTAGCGAGGTAGTTGAACAGTTGGCAAATGGTTCAGCTTATATGTTCAGAGAAAACGATTCTTATGGGGTCATCGCAGATGTACAGGATAAAGCGACTCGCGGATTAGAAAAGGCTGAAACTGAATCACTTGTCTTCGGCCCCAAAATAGCTTTTACGGAATCGATTTCTAAAAATTTGAACCTCATACGCTCAAATATCAACGATCCCAAGCTTTGTGTAGAGACGCTAATGATTGGTACACGTGCCAAAAAGAAAGTTCAGATGGTCTATATAAGAGATATAGCAGATGAGGAAAACGTCAATACATTCAGACAAAGGATCAAGGATCTTGAGGTGGATAGCATCATTGATTCGACGGTGCTGTCACAGATGATAGAAGACAACTCCCTGACTGTCTTTCCTCAATTCATCACTACTGAACTTCCCGACCGGCTCACGATTTCACTGCTGCACGGAAAAATCGGTCTGCTCGTGGACAGAAGTCCTACTGTGATCATCGGTCCATCTACTTTTATGAATTTCTTTGAATCAACTGAAGATATCTATATGAGATGGAATATGGGGACTTTCCTCCGGATCATACGATTCATTGCCATATTCTTTTCAGTTTTATTAACGCCGGCGTACGTAGCCGTGCTCACTTTTCATTATGAGGTCATCCCTTCCGCGCTATTGGTTTCTTTAGGCCAATCACGATCCAATGTCCCGTTTCCTCCAGTATTCGAAGCGTTACTTTTGGAATTTGTCATAGAGCTCTTAAGGGAAGCAGGAGCCAGGCTTCCTACTAAAGTCGGTCAGACGATGGGTATCGTTGGAGGTATTGTTATCGGACAGGCTGCTGTAGACGCAGGATTCACCAGTAATATCCTGATCATCATCATTGCCATAAGCGCCCTGGGATCCTTTACCGCACCGAGTTATGCCATTGGTACAGCGGTGCGCATGATCCGCTTTCCTATCATTTTGATGGCGGGTTTGTACGGCGGGGGGGGCATCATGTTTTGTTTTTGTTTCATTCTGATTCACTTATTGAAAGTGACGACATTGGGACGGCCATATTTGTCACCCGTTTACCCACTCAGATTTTCAGACTTGAAGTATAGTCTTTTCCGTCTCCCTTATCAATTTTTATTACAGCGCCCGATAACGAATCATCCAGTAGATACGAATCGAATTCCCGCTAAAAAAAGAAAGCAGAAAAAAGATGTGGACGAATGATTTTCACATTTCCAGTGAATGAAAAAGAATGATGATATGTCCGTAGTCTCTAAGAAGGGTGATGAGAATGAAAGTAAACCTTGAGCCAAAGAAAAATTTGATATTCAACGCATACTTGGTTGCTTTTATTCTTCACACTGCTCAAATAGGCGTAGGGATAGCAGGGGTGCCAAGGGTCGTCTATATGGAATCAAAACAGGATGCATGGATATCTGCGTTTGCGGCGGGAATCCTTGTGTTCATCGTTCTTTTCTTCATGTCTAAATTACTCTCATGTTATTCCAGCGCTGATCTATATGGCATACAGTTTGATCTTTTTGGAAAGTGGATAAGTAAACTTTTGAATCTTGTGTACATCCTCTATTTTTTAGTTGTTACGTATGTAATCATAATGAATTACACAGAGATGGTACAGGCATGGATTTTTCCTAAAATGCCTACCTGGCTCCTAGTTGCTTTTTTAGTCTTTTTGGCAAGCTACGCGGTGCTTGGCGGCATTAGAGTGGTTGTGGGGGTTACCTTTATCAGTTTAATCCTTACCCTATGGCTGATAGTCATGATCTATACACCAATCAAGCATTTGGACATCAACCACCTTCAACCTGTTTTCGTTGCATCGTGGAAAGATCACATGAAGGCGATATATAAGGTCAGCTTTTCAATGATTGGTTTTGAATTATTGTTATTGATATATCCATACATAAAAGAAAAGAAGAACGCGTTGAAATTCGCGTTGATCGGGACCGGTTACAGTACGCTTCTTTTGACTCTAGTAACAGCTGTAAGCATTGGTTTTTTCTCACATGAATCATTAATGAAAACGATTTGGCCTGTTCTTTCCATGTTTAAAATTGTACGGATACCCAATCTGGAAAGATTCGAATTTATTGCAGTTTCATTTTGGATGCTGGTCATCCTTCCTAATATATGTATATTTTTCTGGGCATCCACGAGGGGGGTCAAACGAGTATTCAATGTTTCACAAAAAAAAACCATTTATTGCTTTGCCGCTGCCCTGGTTGCAGGCAGTTTGCTGATTGATGATCGATTGACAATGAATAAAGTTACCGACAAAGTTGGTGCTGCCGCGTTTATTTTATCTTTCATATACCCTTGTTTCTTGTTCATGCTGGTGAAAATCAAACAGACCTTCACCAAAATGAAGGGAGGGAAAGGAACATGAAACGATATATACTACTCTTCATGGTATTACTGGCACCAGTAATCACCGGCTGTGTCGAATATAAATATTTAGAAAAGCTCGGGTTGATAACGGCAGTCGGCTACGACGAAACGGAAGACAAGGAGCTGAAAGCGACGGTTGTACTGTATCAATTCAACCCTGCCATGCAGGATGTGGAAAAAGTACTCACCAGTAAAGCTAATTCTTCAAAAGGCAATCGAATATCCTTAAACTTTGATACTGACCATAAACTTGTTTCCGGTCAATTAAGGATAGCCATATATGGAAGGGAATTAGCCAGTAAAGGCATCTCTCATCTCGTTGATACTCTCGAAAGAGATTCTTCCATAGGCAATATGGTGTACTTAGCCGTTTCTGATACGACATCAGAGGATTTACTCACATATCAGATGACTGAAAAACATTCAAATAAGGGCACCTATTTATATAATCTTGTCAAACAGAATGTGGAGAGTGAGTTCATAATCGCTCCTACCCTGCAGGAATTCATCACAGATTACGGAAGCATAGGCAAAGATCCCATACTGCCAATTCTCGCACCTTCTAAAGGTACATTGGGTATTGACGGATTTGCCATATTTCACAAGGATAAATTCGTTAAGGAATTAAAAAAGGAAGATATGTTTTATCTTCGAGCGTTAGTTGAAAATTATCATACTGCCGGCAGTTTTGAAGTGGGATTGCCTTTGGAACCTTTTAAACCACATCTTTCCGACATGGGAAATGCGGATGGGGAGGAAACGAATGACGAAGAGAAGATTTATATTGTGTTTGACAGTATAAAGTCCGACCATCTAATTAAAGCCGGCAAACAGGATAAACCAACATTTACAGTTAAATTAACACTTGATGCACGTCTTCATGAAATAACCGAACAATTAAAGCTTTCTGATCCAAAAACCCTTAAACTTGTTGAAGCGGAAGCAAGTAAATTCATCGAAAAAAAAATCAAGGAGAACATCAAGATGCTTCAAGAAGTCAATGCTGACCCCATCGGTTTTGGTATGGAATATAAAACACGTAGAAATCATGCATCTCTTACCGATAAGGAGTGGGAAGAAAAATATAAAGATGCAGAATTCGATGTCAGCGTTCAACTTAAGCTGATTAGAACCGGAGTGACAGATTAAGACTTCCCTGCTAAATAAAAAGAATGTGGCAGCTGCCACATTCCTTTTTTTATGCTTACAACTTTTCGTTTGCTAAAGATTGTATTTCTTCCTTCAGCCCTTCAAGAGTATCAACATTCTCGATAAGATGATCATTCTCGAATAGAATGATACCATGATACATTTGCAAATCATCATCGCAAGCCTCACAAAACACTACTTCGTTTTCATTCCAGAATGCAATCGAATTGTATTTCTTCGTCTTCATGTTGGGAAATTCCCTGCTTAATGCTACACACTCATCCAGATATTTTCTTACTGCTTCGCTTTTATTATCAAACTCCCACTCTTTCACAATATCGCGTTTCCAATCTTCAAAAAACCACCACGGTTCGGCATCACTATGTGTCATGATCACTTTCCAAGTGTTTTCCAATGCTTCACCCTCCTTGCTCTCTCCATCAAATTTTACATAAATACAAGGCAAAATCAAATTGATATGTTCATTACACTCCTCATTAAGTAGACAAGTTCGACCCCTGCCCAGCATAACAATAAACTAAAGGTTTCAATTGATATAATTATAAGGAGGAGAAGTCTTGAAATTTTTAGTACTGAAAAAATCATCCATTATTGCCATCTTTTTTACCATTTTGATTATTAGTATTGGATCCATCTGGGCTTATAAAACGCAACATTCGTACCCTACTGTATCTTTAGGGGGTTCATCGGATGTACAGACAATTGAATTAGTGACTGGAGAGTTCACAACACAAGGCACTGATGGAGAAGAGATTGAATCATACCGCTGGGATCCTGGCACAATCGTTGTGGAAAAGGATAAACAAGTACAATTCCGAATCCATGGAGTGAATGGACAGGAGCATCCATTTTACATCGAAGGAACAAATGTCAAGGGAACTGTAAAGAAAGGAAAAGAAACCATTGTCAATGTTACGTTTACAAAAGAAGGCACGTATCGGTTGATATGTAAAACCCACAAAACGATGGAACATAACGGACCTATGATCGGATATATAATCGTGGACTAAGGATAAAACAGGCTGTCCCCATCGGAACAGCCTGTTTATATCGTTTAAAAAATATGCGGAACTAAAGCTCGCGTTCCCTTCTTTTCATCATGGAAATCCCAGCCATTACCAAGATGATCAAGTAAAGAAATAGAGGGTAAAATACGGCCGAATCCGACACATCACTTTTTTTCATCCCATGAATGCTCGATGCCAGTACATCTTGCTGTTTTTTAGCAGAGATATGAGCAGCTTTAAGCTTCGTGGAAGCTATTTTTTCGTTTTGTCCGTTATAAATCGTGAGGATGCCATCTTGATCGACCACCTCATTTACTGTTTCGTTAAGGTGCTTTGTATAATGAAAATCAGATGGTAGTTGATACGATTCGCTGCTTGTCTGAAATTCACTATCCTTGGATACATAGGTACGCATAAACTGCTTCAATCCGTAATCCAACAGGGATTTGGTGTCTGCATAAATGGCCCGCTTACTTTGTGCATTCATCGTCACTGCAACAACCGATAAACCAGCATTTTCTGCAGAAGTAACAAGCGTATGATTAGCTTCAGGTACAAAACCATTCTTACCGCCAGTCACTTCGGGATAAGGTAATTCACCCTTGACCATTTTATGATGATTGTAAAGGGTTGTCTTCCATCCCTCAGAAGACCAATTCATCATACCAATATCAAAAAGTTGTTTAAAAGCATCATTCTTTAAAGCATAGCTTGTTATTTCTGCCATATCATACGCTGTCGTATAATGGTTTTCGTCATAAAGCCCATGAGGATTGTCAAAGTGAGTATTCTTTACACCCACCTCATCCCTTAAAAACTCGTTCAATTTTTTCATGAAGGCCTCTACAGATCCTTCTGTATGCTCTGCTATGGCTACTGCAGCATCATTTCCAGAATTGACCATTAGTCCTTGCAATAACTGATGCATCGAAATGGTTTCACCGGCTAGCAAATAAACCGTGGAGCCTTCTGTTTTCGAAGCACGATCACTGACTGTGACGGTTTCATCCAGGCTGGTGTGCTCAAGCGCATATATAGCTGTTGCGACCTTAGTTATACTCGCAGGGTTCATTTTTTTATGGGCATTCTTTGAGTAAAGGACACTTCCTGTCCCGGAATCTATTAAGACAGCCGATTTACTGAAAAGTGTATCCGGCTTATTGGCTTTATTTTCCTGAGCTGATGCCATGGGTGAAGACACCCAGAAAAGCATGATGATCATCAGCGTGATCGTTTTTTTCATCTGTCCACCCACCTGTGTCGTCAATCTGTCCAGCTCCAGCGGCTTGAGGCTCAAGACATAAGCCATGCCATCCAGAAAGGCAAAGAACGCCTTTATGGCTGCCCCGTCTTATGCTTGTCGCCTCTGAGCGAGCCGCCTACGCTTTTCTTTTGTCCAGCTCCGGCGGCTTGAGGCTCGAGACATAAGTCATGCCATCCAGAAAGGCAAAGAGCGCCTTTATGGCTGCCCTGTCTTATGCTTGTCGCCTCTGAGCGAGCCGCCTCCGCTTTTCTTTTGTCCAGCTCCGGCGGCTAGCCCCTCGAGGTCATAAGCTTAATGGTCCAAGAAGGCAGAGAACGCCTTCCCGGCCCATTCATCTTATGCTTGTCGGGGCTGAGCGAGCCGCCTACGCTTTTCTTTTGTCCAGCTCCGGCGGCTAAAGGCTCGAGACATAAGCCATGCCATCCAGAAAGGCAAAGAGCGCCTTTATGGCTGCCCTGTCTTATGCTTGTCGCCTCTGAGCGAGCCGCCTCCGCTTTTCTTTTGTCCAGCTCCGGCGGCTAGAGGCTCGAGACATAAGTCATGCCATCCAGAAAGGCAAAGAGCGCCTTTATGGCTGCCCTGTCTTATGCTTGTCGCCTCTGAGCGAGCCGCCTCCGCTTTTCTTTTGTCCAGCTCCGGCGGCTAGAGGCTCGAGACATAAGTCATGCCATCCAGAAAGGCAAAGAGCGCCTTTATGGCTGCCCTGTCTTATGCTTGTCGCCTCTGAGCGAGCCGCCTCCGCTTTTCTTTTGTCCAGCTCCGGCGGCTAGAGGCTCGAGACATAAGTCATGCCATCCAGAAAGGCAAAGAGCGCCTTTATGGCTGCCCTGTCTTATGCTTGTCGCCTCTGAGCGAGCCGCCTCCGCTTTTCTTTTGTCCAGCTCCGGCGGCTAGAGGCTCGAGACATAAGTCATGCCATCCAGAAAGGCAAAGAGCGCCTTTATGGCTGCCCTGTCTTATGCTTGTCGCCTCTGAGCGAGCCGCCTCCGCTTTTCTTTTGTCCAGCTCCGGCGGCTAGAGGCTCGAGACATAAGTCATGCCATCCAGAAAGGCAAAGAGCGCCTTTATGGCTGCCCTGTCTTATGCTTGTCGCCTCTGAGCGAGCCGCCTCCGCTTTTCTTTTCACTAAAACATTTTATCAAAAAAGCTGAAACTTTAATCATATATTCCGGAAATGTTATTAAATTGAAAGAATGTAGTCAATTCCTTACAGTAATTAAGATCGATTTTTAGTTAGTGCCCCAGTATGACCTTGCCTTGCATTCTGTTACAATTAGAATAACTTCATTGAAACTTTTTCGATCATTCGAACGTATTAAAGGAAAGCATTCTTTTAAGGGGTAGATAAGATGAATACGTTTTTACATTTAATAATAAGAGGTATACTTGCCGTTACAATCGGCTCAGCCAGTTTCATAGTATATTTACTGACTTTGGACATAGGATTTCCCCTGACTCTTTTATGCAGTATTGTCACAGGTATAATTACCTTCCTGCTTATTAAAGGAATTCAAAAAAGCTTGTGGCTGAATAAAAAAGGACTTACAAGAAAGGAATATCGGTATATCAGCAAGAATTTAAAAGAAGCGAAGGAAAAAATCAAACGGCTGCAGAAACAACAGTTAAAAGTCCGTTCATTAGGTGCATTCAAACAAATCCTTGAAATAAACCGGTTATCAAGAAGAATCTTTCAGTTAGTAAATAAAGAACCCAAACGTTATTACTCATCTGAATCTTTCTTCTACTACCATCTGGATTCTGTTGTCGAACTCACTGAGAAATATACCTTCCTGGCAGCCCAGCCAGGCAAAAGCCAAGAGGCTTTTTTATCGCTTCAGCAGACCCGTTCAACCTTGGATGAATTAATCGATTCATTGGAAAAGGATTTGGAAGCGGTATTGGCTGATGATATGGATCATTTGAAGATAGAATTGAACTTTGCCAACCAGCACCTTTCACATAATAAAGATTTAAAATAGATGATGGAGGTTTTATCATGGAACAACGTCAGGAGCTTAATGAATTAGACCAACTGCTTTCCAACCCATTTTCAAATGAAGCGGACACCCATACGCCCAGCAATCCTGCCTTAGTGGACCGACTTCCAAAAGAACAACAGGAAAAGGCAAAGCAACTCGCTGAACAGATCGATTATAAAGATTATGAGGCCATACTAAAATACGGTACTGCCGCACAAAACCAGTTATCAAGCTTCTCTCATTCGATGCTCGATCATGTCCAAAAAAGGGATATCGGACCTATCGGGGATGTATTAAGCGATCTAATGAAAAAACTGGAACAGATGAATCCGGAAGAATTGAATACGCAGCAAAAAGGGATTTTCAAAAAATTATTCAGAAAAGTCTCTTCGTCCTTACAGGAGGTTCTTTCCAAATATCAAAAAATAGGTTCGCAGATTGACCGCATTTCCGTAAGGCTGGAACATTCCCAGAAAACATTGCTGGATGATAATAGACTTTTGGAAACACTCTACGAAAAAAATAAGGATTACTTTCAGGCTCTGAATATTTATATTGCTGCAGCGGAGCTTAAAAGGGATGAAATCCAGCATACACTCCTTCCCGCCTTACGCAAAAAAGCAGAAGAATCGGGGGACGAACTTCTTTTTCAAGAAGTAAATGATACAATGCAGTTTCTTGATCGCCTGGACAAGCGGATTCACGACCTCAAATTAAGCAGACAAATGACTATTCAGTCTGCCCCGCAAATCCGCTTGATTCAGAATACCAACCAGGCCCTGGCGGAAAAGATCCAGGCGTCCATCCTTACTGCCATACCACTGTGGAAAAACCAGATTGCGATAGCGCTCACCCTGTTAAATCAACAGAAAGCGGTCACGGCTCAAAAACAGGTATCGCGTACAACGAATGAACTTCTATTAAAAAACTCAGAAATGCTGAAAACAAACAGTATTGAGACTGCACGGGAAAATGAACGAGGAATCATTGATGTGGAAACACTTAAGAAAACTCAAGAAAATTTAATAACAACCATTGAGGAAACCTTGACCATTCAAGCGGAAGGACGTCAAAAACGCCAGCAAGCAGAACAGGAAATGGTGGTCATGGAACAGGAATTGAAACAAAAGTTA
This sequence comes from Bacillus sp. Marseille-Q1617, assembly GCF_903645295.1. NCBI lineage: Bacteria > Bacillati > Bacillota > Bacilli > Caryophanales > Bacillaceae > Bacillus > Bacillus sp. Marseille-Q1617. The sequence goes on along the minus strand of NZ_CAHJXM010000003.1, from coordinate 692,700 downwards.
ATGGAAATAAAAAAATAAGAGACGCCCTCGAGGCGTCTCCTTTACTTTTCTTCATTATTTACGATGGCATCGGTAATCGCGTCGTACTGCCTTTCAGCAAGGGTACTTGAAATGATATCTTCTTTTTCAAGTTTTAAAATGGCGTCGTACTCAGCATATAATGCATGCTTCTTTAAGGTTAATAGCTGATTTTCCTTTAACTCCGGATGTTCTTCATAAAGGTTATTTAACTGTGCCTTAATCATATCAATTCGTTTCTTATACATATCCATTACTTCTTCAGAGACTGTATCGGTAATATAAAGCTTTTGTTTGACGCGATGTATTTCAGAAATGGCCGTTTCATAACGATGGACTTGGGACAGCAATTCTTGAAACTCCTGATGCTCCCCTTCTTTCGCCTTTACCCCAAGCAAGGAAATTAACGGTTTAATAGTTAACCCTTGGACCACCAAGCTGAAGAGTACAACGCTGAATCCAAGAATCAATACATCCTCCCGGGCCGGAAAATCCCTTGGAAGACTTAATACAAGGGCAACAGAAAGCGACCCCTTTAAGCCTCCCCAATTCAATACATGTTTCCATTTGTTAGGGAAATTACTGATCAAGGAAAGACTGGAGTAAACAGCAATACTTCTTGCAATCAGCACGATTGGAATGGCAGCAAATATTAGCGGCCATTTTTCCATCAAATCAATCCTTGTTATTTCAAGACCGACCATTAAAAATACAAGTGAATTCGCAAGTAACGCGGCTACATCCCAAAAGCTGTTGATGTTCAGCTTAGTCGTAGGGCTCATACCGATTTTACCGCCATAATTGCCAAAAATGAGGGCTGCAATCACCACCGCGATAACCCCGGATGCATGGACACTTTCAGCGAGGAGGAAGGAACCATAAAATAAAATGATACTAAATATGATTTCTAATGGGTAGTCATCAAAATACTTTGTAAGGATGGAAAAGGCATATCCCAGGGACCCTCCAATAATGACCCCCAATGAAACAACACGGATGAATTCCCACAACCCGCTGCCGAGTCCAGCCCAGCCAGCGTCTATGTATGATAATAAATAGAAAGCAGAAATATTGAATAAGACAACCGCTAACCCATCATTAAATAAACTCTCACCTTCAATCACGACTGCCAGCCTCTTCTTCACTCCTACACTTTTGAAGATGGACAGCACACTCACAGGATCCGTCGCACTCATTAACGCACCAAACACAAATGCCGCAGGAATCGGAAAACCAAAGAAATAATAGGCAGAAAACCCGATGATCAAAAAGGAAAGAAACGTTCCTCCGAAAGCAAGCGCCAAAACCGGTTCCTTATTTGAATTTAGTTGAGAAAATGGGAGTTTTAACGCTGCCTCCCCTAACAATGCAGGCAGAAAAAGTGTGATGATGACAAAATTAAAGACTTCTCCCTCTGTGATGAATTCCTTTAGGGGTTCTAAAATAGGGATGTTCAATAATCCTATTGAAGCTCCTACAATGACAAGTGCAATAGGGTAAGGCTGCTTGAATTTCTTAGCAATCGCCGTTATCCCCGCAGCGATCATCACTAATATCAGTCCGAGTTCAAAGATATGATGCAAATCTATTTCTTCCACGATACAACCTCCAATAAAAAGCATCTTCAGCTTATGATTACATTAATAACCCATCCGCTGTTACCTAAACCTTAAACTTTCCATCTACTACAATATTATGAAAAAAATAAACCCCTATCACATAAAAAGGCGATATCACCTATTTTGGTGAATCGCCTGAAATTCATTCATTTTATATACTTTTATAAAGGAGCTTACGGAGCAATGGAAATAACACGTCAGGAAGCTCTTCTATATCTGAGACCAAGATACTGTAGTTTCCATATATATTTCGGATGGTATTTCGCTGACCTTCATCAATAGGTCCATTTGATAAGAACACGTTGATGACTTCGATTCCTCTTTTCCTGGCATCAAGTACAGCTTCATGCGTATCGACGATTCCATTTTGATCATAATCCATCGCTGCCGGTTCACCGTCTGAAAAGACAAGAAGAAATTTTTGTTTTTCATTTCTTCTTAAGATTCTCTCCGTCATTAGTCTGACGGCAAATCCATCGCGGTTATCTTCTTCAGGTTCCAGTTGTAAAATCTCCGCTCCGGAGGATGGTTTCAGGGAAGCTGAATAATCCAGCACGGGCTTCAGATAATTAGGCTGGCTGGTCCTGGTTGCCTGATTGGTATCTTCCCAGAAACCCACTACTTCATGAGGGACCCGTACGGATTTCAAAGACTCGTGGAATAAAGTGATTCCCAATTTTGTTTGATCCATTTTATCAAACATCGATCCTGAGCAATCAACCAGGAGAGAAAAGACAGCATCTATTTCAGTCGATGGATTTTGCTTTTTGTAAAAAAGTCTTGGATTATCATCGGTTAAAAACCGCAGCAGTTTGTTGTTTAAGCGTCCAAAATGCAGGTCTGACCTTGGTTGAATCCTTTTATGCTCGAGCGTTTTTTCAATCATCTTCTGAAGTTTTTTCTGGAAAGGAGAGATTTCAGCTTTATAAGTGCGATAAAGCTGCTGCTCTTCAAAGCTTGGAATCGAAGGTGAAAGAAAATATGGAACTGCATAACGATTATCTTTTCCGTATTTACTTTCCCCCCCTCCTTTCAGTTCTTCATGTTCTTTCTCCGCTGATTTCACATTCTCATAATGTTCTTTGTCAGTTTCTTGAGCGGATCCCTGAACCATTGCAAGGGCCTGGTCTCCATCATCCCCTTCACGGACACCCTCACCCATTAAATCCGATTGTGACCCCTGATCCAAGTCGAATTGTAAAAAGGATTCACCTTTATCCTCCGTTTCCCTGTGCCATGTACGGAATTCTTCATCGATCACTTCTTCATCGCCTGTGCTTGCTTCCTCCAGGATATCGTGATTAGCCAGTGGATCCTTCCGTTTAAGGTCATCAAAGGTTTCAGCAGGCAGATCTATTTGTTCATATGCATCTTCCGGTAAATGAAAATATTCATTAAGCATATCTTTCTTTACGATTTCATTGACAACGTCAATGATTTCCAAACAAATCCTTACAACCTCGGCAGTTGAATCCGTTTCATAGAAGCGGGTAAGCTGGGATTGGAGGAACGGCATGGCCAAGTCGAGTTCTTCGTTAATGGATGGAGGCTCTTCCAGCGGCGACTGGGCATTCAACATAAGAAATAACGCATTAAATAAGGAATCAGTAAAAACGCTTTTAGTTAAGTTTACTTTGAGTTGAGCTTTAAAATACTGACGATATAACTCTCTTCTTGTTGAAAATGCCTGTTTGGTTCCCGGTCTTTTAGCCTTGCAAATCTCTTCCAGCCGCAAGTCTTCCCCCATTACAAATAATTGCTTTGAAAACTTCGGGATGGACGTTGTCTTAATCTTCTTAAGGTACTTCACCACTTCGTTATTGTCGGTTTCCGCTAGGTTTCCAACTGTCCTGAGGTATATATCACTTTTTAAACCGTTTACCTCATCGACTCTATTCCTATGATCCCAAAAATGGCTGACATACACGGTCTGCTGTTTATAATCTAAATAAGAAAAAGGCCCATATTTGAGTTCCATATCACCATTTTGGGAAAGGGTCTTTGCTAAATCAGCCATTTCCATAAATAGAAATGAATCAATGTTTTCATCGTTGAATTGAATAAACCTTTCCATTATTGATCCCTCATTCAAATAAGGTTTCCGCAATATTTTTTATGGCCGCTTTCTCGCGGTCATCTTCCAATTTATCGATAATACCACGCTGAATGGCCCGTTTAGCCGGTAAGAATACTGCCAGGTCACAAGCATCCAGCAGGGCGCGGATCGATGCCGCTTCCTCTGAAACCTGACCGTTTTTCACCTGAATCAATAAATCGGAGGACAAATCAACGAATTTACCGATCAGTTTCTCATCATTTAACTGGCTTTGGCTTTTAATGACTGAGGTCAATACTTCACCTTCGATATAAGGGACATCAATAACAACGAATCTGTTTTTCAGCGCTTCATTCAATGGGACAGTTCCTACATAGCCTTCATTGATTGCGGCGATCACTCCAAATGTGGGTGCAGCTTTGATCACTTCCCCTGTAAACGGATTCGTGATGCTTCGGCGGTAATCCAGTACACCATTTAGGATCGGCAGAGTTTCAGGCTTCGCCATATTGATTTCATCAATATATAAAAGGTGCCCTTTTTTCATTGCCTGGATGACAGGACCCTCAATGAATTCAATCGAGTTTTTGCCGTTTTTATCCGCGATTGTCTTATAACCAAGTAAGGCTTCCGCATCCAGATCGACGGAGCAGTTTATACTGTGCATCGGCTGTGTGAATATAGAGGATAAGGTTTCTGATAACTTGGTTTTACCTGAACCTGTAGGACCTTTTAAGAGAACGTTTTTCCCCATTGATAATGAGATGATGCTGTCTTCAATGATGTTATGATCACTTGAGGAGTAGCCTCCTTCCCCTATCAGGTATCCATATTGTGATCTATTAAATAATTCTTTTCTTTGGTTAACTATATCCATTACCGTTTCCGGTAGGGCTGTTTCGTAATTCATCCATGACATCCTTTCCAATTCATCTACTAGACACATCATACATGTAAGAGCGCTTACACTGCAAAAAAGGAGCTTTGAAATAAAGAGCGGAGGGGACAAAAATTAAAAAACCAACACAAAAGTACCAACAACTTCAGAGTAGTCCCTTAATACCGCTAATGATTTCCGTAACAAAACTTCGCTTTCCGCGGGCGGTTGGTGAGCCTCCCTCACGATAATGACAGGTTACTTAAAATACCTTTGTTTTTCTCTGGATTTCTTAAGTGTTCAAAAGAAGATACATGACATGGTCAAACAGATACACCCAGATTTAAATATATCTGGAAACATACTTGGCACTTAAATAGACTGGAAAGGGTTATTTCCAATAAAAGGTACTAAATAATATGATCGCACCTTTGGATCTCCACAAGCGACATGGTGGTGGACCCTCCCATTTCTCTCGGCGTCTATGCGCGCAAATTCCTTCGTTCGACCTGACCATGTGTGGATGCCGGATATGCTCCTCGGGTGGGTCTATGCCCTAATGCTCGGAATGTTGACCGGCTTATCCGTGCTTCTTTTGATTTACAAAAAAATTCGTTAAAAAACAGAGTATAATGTGAAACTATAACCTATTACGTATTAAGCAGCCTGCACATCAGTAATATGCGGGATATCACGAAGCATGCGTTCTTCACTAAAGGCACACTTCCGTGTCCCCATCACAAATAGAATTTTAATCAGTTTACGACCTAAAGCGACATAAGATTGTTTCCCCTTTAGAGGATTGTTTCTACGGTGTTTGTAGTAATTGTGCAGGGCCTTAAACCCTTTATTATGAAAGGCTAATGGGCGAGCGACTTGATATAAAATTGTACGTAATCTCCGCCGCCCTCGTTTGGTGATGGTCGTCTGCCCTTTATGCTTGCCGGATTGGTTTATCATCAGATTGAGTCCTGCTAATTTGATAATTTGTCGTGGATCTCTATAGTTTGAAAGGTCACCAATCTCGGCAAAGAAGCCAACAACTGTCATAGGCCCGACGCCTTTTATAGCCATCATACTATCGGCCCCAGGAACCATTCGAACAAGCTCTTCAAGTTCTCCCTTAAGGGCTTCTAGACGACCGTTTAATAATTCATACTGATCGACAAGATAGCGAAGTTCTTCACGAGCCATTCGAAGACCTACGGTCAGTCCAATACTGGAGGCAGCTGCCTTTTTCAGATGGCGCATACGCGCTATCCCAATATTTTTAGTTACTTTAGTTTTCACTTCTTTTAGAAGTTCATCTTCTGTTTTCTGTTGAATATCATCTGGAAGATATCCACACTTCAATAAATATAAAGCTGTTTTCCCATCCCACTTTTTAAATACAGTTAAGAATTCAGGGAAATAGCGATCCAGCGCATTATGAATTTGAGCTTTAATGGATGACAAATCCTCTTGGATGATGTCATAGAGTTTGACTCCTTCACGTAACTCGGCATACAACCCCTCAGGTAAGATGGGCTCATGATAACGACCCGCTCGCATGACTTGAGCGATGACTTTCGCATCTTTGGTGTCATTTTTGGTGGGCGAATCATCATCCAGTTCTTTTGATTTCTTCACCTTCATCGGGTTTACCACGACTGGCCTTTCACTCTGAGATTTCAAGAAATACGCTAGATTAATCCAATAATGCCCTGTGGGCTCCATACCGATCATCAGGTTGGGACGGGATGTTTGAGCGCTTAACTGCTTAGCCCACTCGAGTAATAGTTTGAATCCTTCTAACGTGTTAGGGAAAACCAAGCGCTTGGATAAGTCGATTCCCCGATCATCAATCGCCCTGGCAACATGCTTATGTTTGGCGATATCAATTCCTATAATTAGTGTCTGTTCATTGATTTGCTTAAGTCGTTCATTTTGTGTAAAATCCATAATAGAAGTCTCCCTTCGGTACTTAATTCGAGGTCATGCATGACACTCTCTATCGTACCAAGGGGGCTTTTTTTATGCACATCGCAAAAACTTCGATATTAACGCAATTTACTTTATAACAGGAATGCTCCTCGTCGCATTCGCTCCTGCGGGGTCTCACCTAACTCGCTTTCCCGCAGGAGTCTTCGTTTTGCACTCCAATCAACCGCTGGAAAGAGCTGACACCTAAATCTACATGTAAATTGAAAAACCAAACTAACTGCCAGCTAGAAGGCGAATTAATTCGGTAATTAGGATTTTACGGGGGCTAAAGCACTTTTGTTCCATCCCAGCCCCCATAGGATATTATACGGTTAAGTCGCAGCGGGTGAAGCTTCTTTGGACATGCATACCTGCCTTTTGATAGACGACCGTTGCATCGGTCAGGGAGTCACTGTCCACAGAGAGTGCGGCAGAAGTCATTCCTTTTTGTTTAAGGGCTCTGAATGCATGATGCAGCAAAACATTGGCAAACCCTTTTTTTCTCCATTTTTTCTGCACACCTAAATGAGTGATTTCACCTATTTTCGTTTCATCATTAACCGTGCAAAGTATAAAGCCAATCACATCACTTTCATACTTCAATAAGAACCACAGATGGGGATCAAATGAGTCCCTCCCGAATCTCTTTTTGAACTCTTCAAGACTCGTTGGGTGGTAATCAAAGTGATCCGAGAACACTTCTTCAAATATTGCATGCAGTTTCTCTGTATCACTCAAATGGAAGGTAGATATTCCTGGCTCCGACACAATCTGACTAATACCCTGCCCCTCCTTGTAATCATTCAAATCTAATTTCATTTGAAACCAATGGCGTAGAGGTTTGAAACCATATTCTTCAAGGGTTTCTTTTTCGGTCTCAAGGTTTGCCGATAAAACAATCACCTTTTCATCCTTAGAATCTTTCTTTTTTCTAACAGCCGATTGGCAAAGCTCATCCAGCAATTCATTCATATAAAGATTCATACTTTCATCAGGGGAAGTCAATAAAAGAGAAGGCAGGCGGTGATCTTTCACTGTCAGAATGGAAAAACCTTTCAATTCCCCATTTTCCCACAATCCTTTACGGTCCTTTTCGTCTATCGATGTTAACATTTCGCGAATTTCCATTTCGCTGGTTTGACTTTCTCCATATACCTTCGTTTCGTATTCCTTAAATAACCCTGTTATGGAAGACAAATCTTCAAGCATTGCCGTTTTTATAGTAAATGAATGCCGCACCAACCATATCCCCCTTTATGACAATTTAAAAAAAGCTGATTTCAACTCAAGAGAGAAATCAGCTTTATGATAATCTTATTTTATTTCCTCGAAGTATTCTTTATAGAATCCTCCCATTTTGCCGCTTTCATCAATTACAAAGTAATAATCTTCTGATTCATTTTTCACTTCGTATTCTTTCCCGATTTCAAGAACGTTTTCCACTGTGTATTTTTTCGCATCGGTATGTACACATTTAACCAGCTTCACTGCGCTGTTTTCTGTCCAAGTATGATGTATCATCTGAATCCTCCTAGTACCATTGTATGTATTTAGTATATTCTTCCCCAGTCTATTGTTCAACTGCAAACTTCACTGGTCCAAAGAATATTTCATTAACGTTGATCATTATTCTATTCTCATATCCAACCTGTCATTCTCTCACAATATATGGTATATTATAGGAGAAAATAACTCGAAAGGCGTTATTCAATGAAAAAAGCGATCTTCCAGATTCTCTTTATCTCTATCCTTTTCCTTGGCTATTATATGACCACTCATCGTCCGTCAGAAGAGCAATTTTACACATGGCTGGAGGAAAAATACCAGATAGACTGTAAAGAGAAAGTAACCTGCACAAGAAAAGCAGATGAAAACTCTGTATATACCCTGATCGAGACAGGCTCCAATATTAAGAGTGAATATTTGATATTTAATACAGTGGGAAAAATATACGAAGACCAACACGGAGACCGTACCACCATCAAAGCAATTGGTGTATTTGATCATTTTTACACGATTATTAAAGATGAATCCTCACCACATAGTTAAACCGATTTAACGATTCCGTTAAATCGGTTATTTATTTTCGGTACCTTATCCTTTTTCGTGTTAGTGAAGGATACCTCTTTTTCAAAAACAGATAGAAATAATAAAGAAGTACCGCCGAAACGATTACCCCGGCTATCATTCCAGCTTTTAAACTGACTTCTTCCACGATTGATTGAAAACTCACAGGAAAGTATCTTCCTATCTGAAAATAAACCAGTGCCCAAATGCCTGCAGAAGGTACGGCATACAACAAAAATTTTAATAATGTGATGCCCTTACCAGTACCTGCTATATAAGGCATTACAAGACGGATACCGGGTATGAAATAACTGATGGAAATAGCAAATAATCCATATTTATCAATCCATGTCTCACTTTTCAGGATAAGCCCCTGTGTCTTACTGCTTTTAAAGAAACGAAGCAGCAGTCTGGTTCCATATCGCTTTCCTATAAGAAAGCCGAACATACCATAGCTTATTAATCCGCTGTACATGAACAGAAAAGAGGTGTATGGATTGAAATGCCTCCATTCAGAAATATATCCCGCAAAAGCAGCTGCTATTTCATTAGGGACAGGCAGGCCCAAAAAAACGATCCAGCTAAAAAGAAACATGGCTATATATCCGAATTGGTCGACTAGATCAAGTAAGGTCTCCATGAAGCACCCCTTTTCTGTAAAAAAGGCTCAGTAAAAATGTTCCCACAAGCTTCCTTTACCCATTACTGGATTGAAGAAAACAAGCAATCAATTCGAGAAAATGATGGTTCTTACAAGATGCTATTCTGGTTGTTAAACTTATTTTAATTGCAGTGATTTATATTATGAGGACTTTGGCGCTTTTAGCAGACTTTTCACTTGCTCTTCAACCATTCCGAGGTCAATAAGCTGCTGCTGTAACTTTGAGTGATATGCTGCACTGACATGCGGAAGGCTCCCTCTTAAGATTTCCTGTGCATAATGTTCCGGAGGAAGTACTTCGTCGAACTTGGTCTTAACAATAAAAGTAAGCACATCCTCATACAGTTTCCCGCCAATGGTGACATCTACAAAAGCTGCCCTGTACCAGCCAGGAGCGACTCCTTCTCTTGTAAACAGATATTCAACCGCTTCTTGAGGCACATCATAAACGACGCCTTCCATTGTTCCTCCATCTTCAATGATATCCCCCCGGCCGCCATCATCTACTTTAAATAAATACCTCATGGAATATCCCTTCAACGTTCCCGCCCCAAGACAATTTTGAAAGTGATGTTCTACCTTTGCCAATTTGAATCGTGCATCGTCCATACACGAACCATATGCAAAATATAATATCCGCTGAGGCTTTTTATTAATAAATTGATGTACTTTCCAATCTCCCGAGGATATTTCGGATTGAAACATTTTTTCCTCTAACCCAAAGTATACGAAAGCTTCAATTGGACCTTGATCCGTACTCACTTTGCAAAGTTGACGATTATATAGATTTTCTTCCCTGCCTTCGATGTAATCCTCAATCTCATCGAGTTTGGCAAGCTGGACATCATTTATTTTATATACTTCGCCATATACTGTACCTTCACCTTCTTTAAGAGCTGGATAACCTTTATCGGTATCAAAAAGCTTCCCTTCTATCCATGCTTGTTCATACTGCAATTGAGCTTCATTTAGAAGCGAATGATTCACTTCATGTCTTCTTAATGTCCCATAAACAAATACGTTCACGCTATCTCTCCTCTTGCGATATTGATGATTAGATTTATTTTATCAAACTCGTTTTGATTTTTCAGTAATATGTGCCTTCGATTGTTCAAAAGCAGGATTTTTCATAAAAGGCAATAAAAAAAGCCGATCCTGATGAAAACGGATCGGCTTTTAAGAATGCGCTTACAAATTACTTTATCCTTTTGGGGCAATCGCTTTTTGGGCTTGTTCTTTCAATCTGAACTTTTGAATTTTACCTGAAGCTGTCATCGGATATGCATCCGTGAATTCAATGTATCTCGGAATCTTATGCCGTGATATTTTCCCTCTGCAGTATTCCTTGATTTCATCGGCTGAAGCCTTCTGGCCTTCTTTAAGGATGACCCAGGCCATAACTTCCTCCCCGAAAGTTTCGTCCGGAATTCCAATCACCTGAACATCGAGTATTTTAGGGTGTGAATACAAAAACTCTTCTATTTCACGAGGATAAATATTTTCACCGCCTCTTATGATCATGTCCTTTAATCTTCCGGTAATCCGGCAGTATCCATACTCATCCATTACAGCCAAGTCACCTGTATGCAGCCAATTATCGTGATCAATGGCAGCTTTGGTTGCTTCTTCGTTCTTATAATACCCTTTCATCACATGGTATCCCCTGGTACAAAGCTCTCCCTGTGTCCCGTTGGGCACTTCCCGGTCGGTGCCGGGCTCTACAATTTTAACTTCTACATGAGGAAGTCCTCTTCCCACTGTCTCGACCTTTAATTCGATGGGATCGTGTGTGCGCGTTTGAGTGATGACTGGTGAAGATTCAGTCTGTCCATATGCAATTGTGATTTCTTCAGCCCCCATTTTATTCATTACATCCTTCATTACTTCAATCGGACAGTTACTGCCGGCCATTATTCCTGTCCGCAGACTGCTCAGATCATAGTCATCGAAATCAGAAAGATTCAATTCTCCAATGAACATGGTTGGTACACCATGTAAAGCTGTACATCTTTCATCCTGTACAACCTGAAGAACTTGTGAGGGATTAAATTCCTGTACAGGTACCATTACAGCACCAACAGTTACACAGGCCAAGGTTCCCATCACGCATCCGAAGCAATGAAAGAATGGTACGGGTATACACAATCGATCTTCATTTGTCAGTCTCATACAGCCAGCCACATTATAGGCGTTATTGACAATATTTGAATGAGTGAGCATCACCCCTTTTGGAAAACCCGTTGTTCCTGATGTATACTGCATATTTATCACTTCATGAGGTGACAGGTTTTTCATCCTGTTGTCTAACTCTTCATCCTCCACTCCATTTCCCATTTCCATGATTTCTTCCCAATTGAATGTACCGGGATATTTCTTATTTCCCAATACAATGACATTCTTCAATTTGGGAAGCTTTGCACTATGTAACTTACCAGGTTCTGAACTATTCAGTTCAGGACAGATTTCATAAAGCATATCAATATAAGATTCACCCCGGTAGTCTTCCATCAGGATGATGGTTGTACTGTCCGACTGCCTTAATAAATATTCCAGCTCAGCTGTGCGATAATTCGTATTAACCGTTACTAATACCGCTCCCATCTTCCCAGTGGAAAACTGACTTAAAATCCATTCGGGGGTATTGGATGCCCAGATTGCGATGTGATCCCCTTTTTCCACACCGAGCTTCATGAAACCTTTGGCAGCTTGTCTGCATTTGCGATTCAATTCTTCATATGTCCATCTTAATCCTCTGTCAGCATAAACCACAGCCTCATTGTTGGGCTGTATACGGGCTTTCTCCTCAAGTAAAGCTCCAATAGTAGTTTGTAAAATGTCGGTCAAACGAATATCCCCCTTTGTTATAAATATCGTTTGTGTACATGCAAATGTTGTTCTATGCGTGTATATTATCACAAAAATTAAAATTTTCAAACTAATATAACCAGAAAAATATCCTTATCAGATATCTTATATTGCTCCAAGTTAACCTAAACTTTTTATTTAGACAAAATAATGATCAATTAAACCAATTTCTACAAATATCCTTAAAATACTACTTTGGATGGATTTAAACAAAAACACTTTTCAAAATCATATTTTCTATGTAAAATATATAGAAAATATAGAAAATTCTATATTTTAAACATTCTAGGAGGTTGGTCATGAAAATCTTAAGTAATGAACAGTTAGTGGCAGCTTATCGCGATGCTGAGAAACAAGGGAATGATCAGGACTGGATTCAATTATTAAGAAAAGAAATCCGCAATCGCGGATTAAAACCTTTTAGGAAATCATGACACTGGGAATAAAGATAAAATGAAATCATTCATTCTCACCCCCTGAGAATATCGCTGGACAGACTCCTTTAAAGAGTCTGTCTTTTTTTTCCTCATTCAAAGTTACTGCGCTTCTGGATATAGTAGTCCTCTATTTGCTGTTTTTGTTGACCATTTAAAAGACCGAGCTTATGAAATAAATAAGTATAATAAATTATTTTTTTTGCATGGCGAGGGTTCATTTTTGAAAAGCTCCTTTCGTCCAAATCTTTCCTTAAGGAAAAAAGTTTTCGTTTTACTATATTTTATGTTGAAGGTAAAAAAGAGTGAAAAAAGAGTGGATTATGAGGAATCTGCAGCCGGGAAATCGGCTGAACAAAAAAAGAGCTGATACATGGTTCATGTATCAGCCAACAATCATTCATCTATATTTCAAACAAAAGGCTTAACCCTCTAAAAGTAAATCTTCAGGGTTTTCCAGTAAGTTCTTAACCATTGCAAGGAATCCTACCGCTTCTTTACCATCAATGATTCGATGATCATAGGATAGAGCGATATACATCATTGGACGATTTTCCATTGTTTCCTTATCAATAGCTACAGGGCGAAGTTGAATGGTATGCATCCCTAAAATCCCAACCTGTGGTCCGTTTAAGATAGGAGTGGAAAGTAAAGATCCAAATACCCCGCCGTTTGTTATTGTGAAGGAACCGCCTTGTAAGTCTGAGAGTGAAAGCTTGTTATTTCTTGCTTTCGTCGCCAGCTCCATGATTTCCCCTTCGATTTCTGCGAAGTTTTTGCGGTCACAATCCCTTACGATCGGTACGACAAGACCATCGTCAGTTGAAACAGCCACGCCAACATCATAATATTTCTTAAGGACGATTTCATCACCATCAATTTCAGCATTCACGTAAGGATATTTCTTAAGGGCAGCTACTACAGCTTTTGTAAAGAAGCTCATGAACCCTAATCTCACATCGTGACTTTCAAAGAATTTATCCTTCTTGCGTTTACGCAATTCCATTACTGCTGACATATCAATTTCATTGAAAGTGGTTAACATTGCAGCTGTCTGCTGTACTTCCACCAGGCGTTTTGCAATGGTTTGTCTGCGGCGTGACATTTTTTCCCGTTCGACCGGCTTTCCATCATCTTTCTTTGCTGGAGCTTTTTTAGCTTCCTGTGCAGGTTTTGATGGAGCAGAAGCAGGCTTGTTTTCATAAGCTTCAATATCCTGTTTGCGCACTCGGCCAAGTGGATCGGTAGGAACTTGTGAAAGATCGATCCCTTTTTCACGAGCGAGCTTTCGTGCAGCAGGTGATGCGATTGGACGATTTTTCTTATCATCTTTTGCAGCTGGTGCTTCTTCTTGAGGAGATTTTTCTTCCGCTTTCTCCTCTTGTTTTGGAGCTTCCTTCTCTTCACCTTTTTGTTCAGATGGTGCAGGAGCTTCCCCGCCTTCTCCTACAATGGCAATGACCTGCCCTACTTCAACAGTATCACCTTCATCCGCTTTCAGCTCTTGAATGGTTCCTGCTTCTTCAGAGATCACTTCAACATTTACTTTATCTGTCTCAAGTTCGACAATGTATTCGCCTTTTTCAACGTAATCACCCGGTTGCTTCAACCATTGAGCAATCGTACCCTCTGTAATTGATTCTGCCAATTCTGGAACTTTGATTTCTGCCACTGTGATGTCCTCCTCTTTCTTATCGAGTTAACGCTTCATTAATGATACGTGCTTGTTCTTTTTTGTGTACAGTCGGTTCACCTTCTGAAGGACTTGAACGTCTTCGGCGCCCTACATATTGAACTTCAACGCCTTCTGGTGCCAAATCACGAAGTCTTGGTTCAACGAATGTCCAAGCTCCCATATTTTTAGGTTCTTCTTGAATCCATACTAGTTCTTTTAGATTTGGATATCTGCCCAGGATGCCTTCTAAGTCATTCTTAGGGAATGGGTAAATTTCTTCTAATCGAAGGATATGAAGCCATTCTGTTTCTTCGATACCCTGAAGCTTCTCTTCAAGGTCGATCGCGATCTTTCCGCTTCCCATCACGATTCGCTCTACTGCTTCATGGTTTTCGCCCAATCCCTTTTGTTCTAAAACGGAGTGGAATTCACCACTAGCGAGTTCTTCTGCCGTAACAGCGGCAAATTGATTCCTTAACAAGCTCTTAGGAGTCATGATAACGAGCGGACGTACTTCTTCCTTTTGAAGGATTGCCGCTTGACGACGCAGGATATGGAAGTACTGTCCTGCAGTAGAACAGTTAGCAACTGTCCAGTTATATTCTCCGCCTAATTGGAGGAACCTTTCCAGACGGGCACTCGAGTGCTCCGGCCCCTGTCCTTCATAACCGTGAGGAAGAAGCATGACAAGTCCTGTTTTTTGACCCCATTTAGCTCGGCCTGCAGAAATGAACTGATCGAACATTACCTGAGCCATATTGGAAAAATCACCAAATTGGGCTTCCCAGAGGACCAGTGTTTCAGGTGCAAACACATTGTATCCATATTCGTATCCCACAACTGCTGTCTCCGTTAATGGACTATTATGCACAACAAATGATGCATTGCTGTCCTGGATATGGTGCAATGGGATATATTCCTCACCGGACTTTTCATCGTGTAAGACGAGGTGGCGCTGTGCAAAAGTCCCTCTCTCAGAATCCTGACCGGTTAAACGAATCGGCGTTCCATCTTTTAATATCGATGCAAATGCGAGTGTTTCCGCATGTGCCCAATCGATTTTACCTTTACCCTCAAATACTTGGCTGCGTCTTTTCAAGATCTTCTCAAGCTTCTTGAAGACATTGAAACCTTCAGGCCATTGCAGTAATTCTTCATTTATTCCCTGAAGCTTATTGAATTCAACTGAGGTGTCCAGTTCAGGCAGTCCATTTGCTACATCTTCTGGAGGAGCAAGCACCGTATCTGGATCTTCATCTTTTGCAGGCACCTTTTCATAAGCTGCCTTCAGTACTTCTTCAATCTCGGTGTCCATCTTATTGATATCTTCCTGGGTTACAATGCCTTCGGAAACCAGCTTCTCAGCATACAGTTTTTTGACATTGGGGTGGTTCTGAATGATTGAATACATTTGCGGATTCGTGACCATCGGTTCATCCATTTCGTTATGACCGAATCTGCGATAGCCGATCAAATCGATGACAAAATCCTTGCCGAATGTTTTACGATATTCATAGGCTAAAACGGCTGCAGCCAAACAAGCTTCCGGATCATCAGCGTTGACGTGCACGATTGGCACTTCAAAGCCTTTCGCTGTATCAGATGCATATTTCGTAGAACGTGAATCACGGCTTTCTGTCGTGAATCCAATCATATTGTTGGCGATTAAATGAATCGATCCCCCGGTGTTATACCCTCTCAATCGACTCATATTAAGTGTTTCTGCCACTACTCCCTGACCAGGGAAAGCAGCATCCCCGTGAATCATCACAGCATAAGATGTTTCAGATGACTGTACAGGGTATCCGTTGTCTTCACGGTTCTCCTGCGCCGCACGTGTGTATCCTGCCACAATCGGGCTTACAACCTCCAAGTGGCTTGGGTTGTTTGCCAAAGTAACACGGGCTCTTGCAGTAGGCATTGCCTGCGGTGAGATTTCCCTGTCTGCTCCCAGATGGTATTTCACATCACCGGTCCAGCCGAAAGTGATTCCGATCGATCCCTCTGAAGGAATCAGGTCTTTGCTTGGAGCGTGCTGGAATTCAGCAAATATCATCTCATATGGTTTACCGATTACATGTGCGAGGACATTCAATCGACCGCGGTGAGCCATCCCGATATTCACCGTTTTGGCCCCGGTCTCAACCGAATAGCGTATTAATTCATCCAATAGCGGCACCATCGTATCCAAGCCTTCTATGGAAAAACGTTTTTGGCCAACAAATGTACGATGGACATATTTCTCAAATCCATCGACTTCCGCCAGACGCTTTAATAATGAAATTTTTTGATCTTTTGACAGCGGTGAAAAATAAGAACCTGATTCAATTTTTTCCCTCAGCCAATTTTTCTCTTCCAATTCATGCACGTGAGCATATTCAAATGCCAGCTTTTGTGTATAAACTTCCTTCAAGTGATTTACAGCCTGAAGTCCGTCTTTGATATGAGAGGGGGCATCCGGACATAAAAACTCTACAGGGATACTTTTCAAGTCTTCTTCGGTTAAATCGAATTCTGACAACTCAATCCTTCTTGTATCTTTATTCCGATCATTCAGCGGATTGATATCTGCCGCTAAATGTCCATATGTACGAATATTATCCGCCAGCTTAACAGCTGCTACCATCTTACTTAATGCTGTAGGCTGTGCAGGCAAAGTAAAAGAAGTATCTGCTTTTTGTGCACTCGCCATCACTGCGGCATCTTCAGCAGTAGGAGGCCCCCATTGTTCAAATAATTCCCTCAATTCAGGATCTACTCCTGCCGGATCCTCAAGGAATTGTTCATAAACCTCCATCACGTAGCCCAGATTTGGTCCATAAAAGGAATGCCATGGCTCGCCTTGGTTTGTCGATTGCTTTTTCATTGTGAAAAACCTCCAACTATTTGCCAGTTAGTATAATTTGGGTATCAGGTATTCTTCCATTTCAACAGTGGTTTATTGTTATGCAAGAATAGTAATTAACAAAGCATTAAAACGCTTACAAGGATATTTTATCACTGTACAGTAGTAATATAAAGTCTTAATGACAAATTTCTTAAAATTTTGTTTTCTACTCTGCAAGCTATCCATTTAACTTATATTCCCATAATAGATTGTGAAAAACTTCATATAAAAAACGATTATTCTGAAATAACTTTATATTAAGCGCTTTCTTACTCACCCTCTTATGAATGCCTAATAAGGTAACTTTTTTTCATAAACCATCTTACTACTCTTACTAAAAAAAACCAAATACTTTTTATCATTTTCACTAATTTTTATTATTTGTAAGAATTGTATATTAGAAGTGTTTCATAAAGCGAAGTTATTACACTCTTTCCCTTATTGTTAACTCTGTTAAACACCTCTCTGGATTTCAATGAAAGTCACAACTTTCCCCATGGCGGGCAAGCCGCCCGCTCTCCCCCAGGGTATGACTGTCACTCCAAACAATGAATGGAAACAATCGAAACCAATATGATTCAATTAACGCCCTTGGTCTATAGATTAACACCAAAGCATTTGAACTCTTCGCCCATACTTGCATAGAATATTACATCCTAAAGATTCCGGTTTATGATGAGCTTGCTGCTGGCGGTTTGCTTAGAGTGTACTTAAGAAAGGTGATGCTTATGTTCCCTTGGAGCCTTTTTCCATTCAGTAAAGATATGAAGGAACAAATGAATCAGATGAACCCGAAAGAAATTGATTCCTATGTTCAGGATATGATGAAAAAAATGTTTCCCGGCGGATGGAATAACATGATGAACCCTGCTGAAACAATGAAAGGTCATCAACCTTTCATACATCCAATGAGTAACGAACCAAATCATCATCATCAGGATTCAAAGGGTTCGTCACCTTCGCATTCAATTCCAGTCAATATTTTTGAGACGTTTGAAGATGTCTATATCCGATTGAAAATCCCTAATGATGAGTGGATGAAACAATTGAAGATCTATCATACATCCAATCAGGCCATCATTGAAAATATCCCTGAACATGGTGACCGGCAAGTACTCACTCTTCCTTCACTGGTAAAAAGGAAAGGAGCGGTTGCACAATTCAGGGATGGCATCCTTGAATTAAAGATTCCAAAAAGCATTGACATGCAATATACAGAAATAGACGTCTCAGATAAATATTGAGACGTCTACATTTCTGTGTTTTGCTCATTCACCTTTTTCAGGGAAACACGGATGATTGTCCCTGCCGGTTCATTCCTCTTGGCTTCGATCGTCCCTCCA
This sequence comes from Bacillus sp. Marseille-Q1617, assembly GCF_903645295.1. Classification (NCBI taxonomy): domain Bacteria; kingdom Bacillati; phylum Bacillota; class Bacilli; order Caryophanales; family Bacillaceae; genus Bacillus; species Bacillus sp. Marseille-Q1617. Next base: position 674,236 of record NZ_CAHJXM010000003.1, on the reverse strand, counting down.
TAGTTATAAATTAACTTTGATGCAATTGCCAAGCCTAATCCGTATCCGCCTTTTTCTCTGCTCCTTGCTTTATCTACCCGATAGAAACGATCAAAGACTTTTTCCAGATCGGCTTCAGGTATTCCCATTCCTTCATCCTTCACATCGATGACAAGGTGTTCATTTAGTTCTGATAATTTAACTTCTATGCATGTGTCAGGTTCGGAATACTTTACTGCATTGTCCAATAATATAACCAAAACTTGTTCAAGATGCCTTTTCAATATTAACGCTTTGTTGTTCTGTTTCATTTCACTTCTGACCTGAAATACATAATCTTCATGCAGGAAGGCAAAATCACGGACGATTTTTTCCGCTGCAGACTTTATATGAACTTTTGAATTTTCATGATCTTTCATTTCTCGGTCCGCTCTTGATAACTCGAGGAGTTCATCGACAAGCCGTTTTACTCTTTCAAGCTCTTTTAATGAGACCTGTAAGGATTCTTCTAATATCGATGGGTCCTTCTTCCCCCATCTGTTTAATAAGGCCAGATGTCCCTCCAGTACTTGAATCGGAGTTCTTAATTCATGTGAGGCATCTTCCACGAACTGCTGCTGCTGCTTGAATGACTTTTCAATCTCGCTCATCATCTTATTAAATATTTGTGATAAATCACTTATTTCGTCGTGAGCGTTCGTGTTTTCTACCCGCCTCTGAAATCCACCTTGTTCAATGGATCTCATCGCCTCTGATAATTTATTCAACGGCCGTATGAAGTTTCTGGCCATTAAATAACCGAATAGTGCACTTAGAAGCAATGCGGCGGAACCGGTTATCGTCATCATCCAAAATAAGTTCTTCATGATTTTCTCATAACGATTGAGCGGCTGGATGATCTCTACATACCCGTCGAATTGTCTCGATCGTATTGGGGAATGTCCAATCAATATCTTCCTTCCATCCGATTCAATCATTTTGACTGTTTTATCTTTGACTGGCTGAAAAGGTATATAGAAGGAGGGCTCGTTTTCCCCTCTGATTTCCAATACCTGTTCACCACGCTGGTCAAGGATCCTGATGGTCTGATCCTTTTCTGCAATCTGCTTCATGAGATCTCTGCTGTCATGAATATCGACCAGTTGGATATCCTGGCCTCGCTGTTTTAAAAAAACCGTGATTTCATCCAGAACACGATTGAAATTGTTCTCTTCTTCATCAATCATCCATTTACTGATAGCATGATACTGAAAGAAACTGAACAAAAAGAATGCGAAAAATATGGCAGATCCGGCTGCCAGTGCCCACTTGACCTTTAATGAGGATGGTGTAAACCACCTTTTTAATGTGTTCATGTCCTCATCACATATCCGGTGCCTCTCACCGTTTGAATGATGCTCTCATCAGCTGTGGAATCCAGTTTATTACGGAGGTAACGGACATATACGTCTACAACATTGGTTTCCACTTCCGACTCATAGCCCCATACTTTATTCAGAAGGACCTCACGGGTCAGCACTATGTTTTTATTTTCCAAAAATGCAAGAAGCAGGTCATATTCTCTTTTTGTCACGATGATCTCGTTACCATCTTTATAAACTTGTCGTGATTCTTTATAGACTGTCAGGTCCTTATGTCCAAGAGTAGTGACCGTTGATTGAGGCAAATCGTTTTGAGACCTGCGAAAAACCGCTCTCAGTCTTGCGAGGAGCTCTTCTATCGCAAATGGTTTTACGATATAATCATCTGCCCCGCTATCAAGTCCCGATACTCTATCCATCACACTATCCCGTGCTGTGATCATGAGGATGGGGGTTTCATTGGACTGCCTGATCCTCCTGCATACTTCGAGGCCGTTGAGGCCAGGCAGCATCAGGTCGAGCAGTATAACATCCCATTCTTCATTTAAAGCCATATCAAGGCCATCTCTCCCGGTAAATGCGAGACCAGTATCATATCCTTCATATTTAAGTTCTAATTCAATAAAGCGTGATAGATTTTTTTCATCTTCAATTACTAAAACTCTTTTCATTCACTCACCTGCTAAATATACTGATTACATTATTTCTTTGTGAAGAAGTCATTGAACGACTGAAAAATTTCAATTCCCTGATAAGTGAACAATGACAAAGCAGTGAAACTAAAAAACAGGATGGGTATGAAGCGAATCCACATCATATGATTACCTCCCTTTTTTAACTCTCGGGTTAATCATCCTCTCTAAGTATTAAAATCTGATGAGAAAACGGTAAAAATTTTCTAAAACAAATGAAGTTAACATAATTTAATTATCGTAACTTCATTTTATGTTTTTTATCAATTCGAGTAAATCAGGAAGTTCTTCAATTTCATATTGAATCCCCTCCCCATCCCAATGTGCCGTTTTTCTCCATATGCCTTTCATTCCACACTGCTTGGCAGCCTTTACATCATTTATTGGATGATCCCCTACATAAACGGCACTGGAAGGTTCGACGCCTAGTTGATTCAAAGCATGCTTAAAGATTCGGGGGTCCGGTTTTTTGATTCCGAAGCTTTCTGAAATTAATATGATATCAAAAAAAGGAGCTATCTTAAGTGCCTCAATCGTACTGGTCTGTAAATCTACCCTGCCATTGGTGATCAGCCCTAAATAGTATCCTTCTCTTTTCAATGTCGATAATACATGATGCAGACCGGGAAAAGCTGCTGCGTGGCTCGCAAAATTCAATACATAATCCCTTACTAATTCTTCCGTACAAAAATGGTCCAGAGAAAAGAACTTGATTATCTGTTCATAGACGACATCCTTCCACACATACCCTCTTTGGTCCCACTCCATAAACTTCGAACAGAACTCTTCTTTGTTCACATCATATTCAGCAAATAAACGGTCGTATTGGTCTCTGATGAAATTCAATAATGATCGTTCCCTATTCAGCAGGGTTTCATCTAAGTCAAAAAGAATCGCCTTCAATACTTTTCTTCCTTTCATTTGAACGTTTAATTATTTTCATGAAGAGGTATTTATATCCATATATATATATTACCTTTACTTTAAAGAAAGGAGAGAAGTATATGATGGTGTGGCTCATACTGATCCTGTCTTTAATTATCTTTTTTGCCATCGTTGAGGAAGTAATTTATTTTATCCTGCGTACGAGAGTAATAGAAAATAATCATAAAGCCAAAGAAGGAAAAATAAAATCCCTTTATAAAAAGGTTAAATTAAAGCTTAGTCCTTCCTAGGATTAAGCTTTTTCTTTTGGGGAGTGATATAACGTTGAAACCAAATGGCTGACAACAATTCCTTCGATTGTTCTTATCATTCTATCAAAGTTTCTTAAAGCAGGTACGCGGCCAGATAACCTGAGCCCTATTCAGCCCTTGAAAGTGATTGAACAGCATCCATATGATAAGATAAATACTACTAAAATACTTGAAAGGGTGTTCATGGTGAGAATTGATTTAAATTGTGATTTGGGAGAAAGCTTTGGTGCCTATACAATCGGGCAAGATGAAGAAATGATGAAATATGTAACTTCTGTCAATATAGCATGCGGTTTCCATGCCGGTGATCCCCTCGTCATGATGCGGACAGTAGAAAAGGCTCTTGAGCATGACCTGAGGATAGGGGCGCATCCTGGATTGCCAGATCTCCAGGGATTCGGACGGAGAAACATCCATATCACCCCGCAGGAAGCTTATGCCCTGGTTCAATATCAAGTCGGCGCGTTGCAGGCAATGGTAATAGCACAGGGCGGAAAGCTAACTCATGTAAAACCGCACGGTGCATTATATAATATGGCAGCAAAAGACAGGGACCTTGCAAACTCTATAGCGAAATCAGTATTTGATATAGACAAGAGTCTCGTATTATTCGGTCTTTCTGGAAGCCAATTGACCGATGCAGGTTCAGAGGCAGGTCTTCCAGTTGCCCACGAGGTCTTTGCAGACCGCTCTTACCAAGCAGATGGAACTCTCACTCCAAGGTCTCTTACAGGTGCCGTCCTTCATGATGTTGACAAAGTGGAGGAACAAGTATTGAGAATGGTTGAGCATCAGGAAGTCAATACCATAACGGGAGAAGTCATTTTCATTCAAGCTGACACGATTTGCTTACATGGGGATAATATTGAGGGTGTCAGCCTGGCTAAGAGGCTTAGGGAAAAACTGGGATAATACCTGAAAAGTTTAAACAGGGATCATGTTGGATAGAAATCTGGAGAAGATATTTTTTGGAAGGAGTCATTCGAATGAGAATAATCGACTTAGAAACTCACAAACGTGATGAAATGATTGACATCACACGCAGCGTTCAGGAGTACGTCGGCCAATCCGATATTTCAGATGGACTGGCCGTCGTACAGTCACTGCATACCACCGCTGGAATTACAGTAAATGAGAATGCCGATCCCGATGTAAAGACGGACTTTATAAGACGGCTTGATGAAATATATCCCTGGAATCACTCCAAAGACCTCCACGGTGAAGGGAATACAGCGGCTCATTTAAAGACGAGTACGGTAGGGCATTCCCAAACAGTTATGATTAAAGATGGACGATTATTGCTGGGTACTTGGCAAGGAATTTATTTCTGCGAATTTGATGGCCCGCGAAACCGTAAATTTGCAGTTACCATCATTGGTGCATAGAATCCATTTTGGACACAGACTCCGGTGTTCAATCCGGAGTCTTTTCTTAAAGAAACCTGTCTCGCTCATCTTTACTTGGAATCATACAGGCATCCTTACGCCCGAACCATTTATAACGATTTGCGGCTATCCACTTATACAATCTGTCCCTGACCGGCTTCGGAATCATGAATAAAATACGGAAAATCTTCCATGGCCACTTTAATCGCGATGCTATTTTTAAAGCCGCAGTCGATTCCAAATAAACTTCCCCCTCCATGATCAACACGATACTGTCAGTGGATTCAGGAATGTGATATTGCTCCCTGAAGCGTTTTCCGGCCTCGCTCTGCAGAGAAGCAAACTTGAATTCCTGCATTGGATCCCTTTGCATGATAAAACGCACAGAGTTATTACATAAGTTACAAATCCCGTCGAATAAAATGATTCCCACTATTCCAACACCTCACCTCTGTATTTATTGTCTGAGAGGTTATTTCTTACATTCCATTAAATGATCTGTGACATTATAGCCATCCACATTCCAGGCCTCCTCTTTGAAAAAGAGGTTGGTTAAGCATCCGTTAAACAGCCGGAAATCCTTCAGCTTACTGCCATCTAAATGATACTTTTTAATGATTGCATGGATGACGGCACCATGTGAAACCATCAAGACTTTTTTATCCGGGAATTGTTTACTGATCTCTTTCAACCCTGCTTCTATCCTTTCGTCAAGCTCCTCTTTCGTTTCCATCCCCGGAAAGACGAAACCGGGATATTCCTTCTCCCTTACCTCTCTTGTCAAACCTTCACCTTCGCCAAAATACCGTTCTTTGAAATCATTCATTTCGATCATCGGAAGGTTAAGGGCTTCATTGATGATTTCAGCTGTTTCTTTCGCTCTCATCAGGGAAGTAGTGACGACCACATCCCAGTCCATGTCCTTCAGAAACTCCCTGCACTCCCCAGCTTGCTTCCTACCCGTATCATTAAGCGGGATATCCGTCTGTCCCTGAAGTCTGCCCTTCAGATTCCAGTCGGTTTGACCATGGCGGACGATACAAATTTGAGTCATTCTTACTCTCCCCTTTTATCACTTATCAGTTTAGATGTTTTACTGATTTTATCACATCCGAAACACGAATGGATAAGAAATAGCATATGCCTGTTCGATTCATGATTTTTTCTTACACATCCGGATGTTTTGTTTCTTTATTAAAGGGAAAATAATTAGAAAACAAGGAGGTTATAAAGATTATGAGACCTGAAGTAGGGATTGATAATCATAGAAAAGGATCTGAAATAAAGGAAATATTTGTAGATGCATTGCAGAGGGACCTTACAATGGAAGAAAATCTGCTCATCAACAATTGGGTACAGCACTTCAATAAGGAAGAAAGAGCCACGATCATCAATATGATGAAAGAAATGGTCAATAAACATAAACGCCATGACTAAACCGGATGGCAAACAAAAAGGAAAGCCCCGCACGCTTGGGACTTTCCTTTTGTTTTCTGTTAACCGCTCCTGTCTATTCCGTTGAGAGCGGATTTCCTTACAGGTTGCTTTTGATCATTAAAGATCATCTGTCTGTTCTAATAATCGATCTATGTCAAATCTATAAATTGGCGTGTGAATATCTTCTTGTGCAAGTTCTGCGGTATCTTCCAGTATTTCATCTATATTCATACTTAAAGTACCTCCCCCGGTTGTTAATATGATCTTTCTTCATTTCATGAAGTAGTTGATAATACATTGTTCGTTCATGTCAGATCATTTTTGGGGGTATTTTATTTTTTTATAAGTTCTTTTCTAGGTGAGTAAAATAAACAAGGACCGTTCCTTTCCGCGGGGAGGAAGTCAAGCCTCCTCGACGTACCGTCTGCGGGGTCTCGACTTTTCCTCTATTTCCCGTCGGAGTCAAGTGCCTTCCGCTACATTATACTCTGTGTTCTTATTGAAGTTAATAGGATAAATCCTGCAAAATTGGATTTCAAAAGTATTTCTATAAATAAAGTTATCAATTAGAAAAGTTCTAAAAACTGATATTATTCTTGCTCATTGATGCAATATCGATTTCTATATTCTTCTATCATTTCTTTATGACTCCCTACCATATTTGCAGGAAGGTTACTGAGCGGGTGAAATTCTAGTTTGATGGATTCAGACTGCTCGGCTTTCATTTCACCGTCAAATTCCTTTGTGAAGTAAGCGGTGGCCACAACATAAAATTCATCGCCATTTTCTGCTTTTATGAATTGATCTTTCCCGGAGTATACATTTAACAGGTGCAGATCACCCAATTGTAGATTGGTTTCTTCTTTTACTTCTCGTCGTGCAGTTTCTTCAGTGGATTCTGCGAGCTCCATCAAACCTCCAGGCAGCCCCCATTTCCCGCTTGGAAATCTCCTCTGCTGAAGAAGAACATTTTTATTGTCATCCAGTATGAGCACCACCGAGCCCGGAAGAATGAGAGGCCGGGTCCCTACCAGTTTTCTTAATTCCTCTATATAACCCATCGACGCACTTCCCTTCTATCACTATGTATAAAATAATAAAACCCAAGAAGCAAAGACGCTTCATTGGGTCATTTCAATCAACGTATGTCGCTATCAAATGGAGTTTCCGTGCCGTTTGTCTTATAAGTCGGATCTAATCTTTCAATTGCTTGGATCAGCTTGCGGTCACTCTCGGTTTTATGTTTCATAAAACTCATGGCTTTAAAGATGAACACAATTGTCAAAACAATGATAAATAGAGCAATTCCTAAATACAGAATACTAAAAAGTCCAAAAAAGATGCCGATTCCTTCCATACCCATGCCTGTTTCCATTCATTCCACCTCCATATCCATATTATATAGAAAAACGATTCATATTTACATTAAAATGGCAGTAGGCTTACTATTTACCATAAGTTTATGAGAGGTAGTGACACACTTCAAATTGATTACCATCCAAATCCATGAATTCAAAATACGTCACTCCCTCGTCGGTCAGCACTTCCCCGGCCTTCACATTGCGATTGAGCAGCTTTAATCTTGTTTCTTCCAAAGCATCTGAAAACAAAATCGTTTTTGTTGAAGAAGGACGCGCCTCTCCCTCCTGAATGGTTATTGGAGTTTCTCCCGCCCCCACCTTAAACACAATATAGCTCCCTTCTGAAAGATTTCCTCGAGTTCAAGCACCGTCTTATACCACTCCCGGGCACGATTTAAATCACTGACGGAAATATGTACCGTGTCTATTTTCGAAAACAATTGATATCACTCCTTCTAAAATAGGTTAATTCTTTAATAAAGTCAGGTGCCCAACAAGCTCTTTCGCTTCCCATTTATCCATCGGGGGCAGAGCGACTACCGTTAATGAACCTTTTTGAATCTCCGTTAACCCGCTGTCCCGGATACTGAAAAATCCATTCCCCTCCATTTTTTCAAGATCAGCTTGTTTTCCTTTTAGAATGATTTTTTTCATTCCTGATTGTAACCACTCAACGAAATCGGACTGTCTATCTTTAAATGAGGTGTTGGTCATGGCCATTTCGATGGTGCTGAGTGTTGCTGCATGTGCCACTTGTGCGGCGGTTTTTCCTTTAGACATGTTCAATTCTTTATTTACGACAAAATATTGGACAAGATCTCTATTTGCCACTATCCTTTACCCCCTTTCATCAATAGGTAATCCAATGTGATTATATAACAATACTAGCGTTTTTCATGGAAGAAAGGAAACTCAAAGAGAGATTATTTTCTTCTGATTTTCTCTACTTTATCTTGATGTACGGTCACCTTTACCTTCTCGCCAATCCGGTAGTCTGCATACCTGTCACAATCGATACTGTAAATGGCTGATATACGGTGATCTTTGAACTTAAAAGCACAACCTGAACCATCTCTTTTAATTTCACCACCGGAGCTGATCCCTTTTAGAAATCCTGAATCATCCCGGGGATAATACTTTTCTTCAATTGTCATCCACCTCTCACCTTTAGAAGGAATCAGTCCTTTGAAATTCAGCAGGAAGGTTAAACACACCAGCGAAAGACATAAAACCGCAATTTTCACTTTTTCTTTCTTCATGATCTCCCGGCCTTTCTGTTTGAAATCAACAGAGCCATTATATGAATTTCCAACATAACTGATGACAATTATTTTCGGGTTGCATTTCAGAGAAATAGAAGGTAGAATCTAAACTAACGAACGGTAGTTAGTTTTATGTTGGAGGTATTCATAGTATGAAACACGGAAACAAAAATAGAATTAAAAAAGCTGCTTTACGGTTATTTGGACAAAAAGGATATGAAGACACTTCCCTTCATGAAATCGCAAGCTCGGTCGGTATTAAAAAGCCATCCATTTACAACCATTTTGCAAATAAAGAAGATATTTTTTCTGCTGTATTAGATGATTTGCTGATCACCGAAACAACCGCTTATCACCAGCTTCAGCAGGAAATGGAACAAGGATTGCCAAAAGCGAATCTCAAACGTTTATTCGATCTTTATTGCAGTCGATTGATGACAACCGAAGAAGCATTGCTATGGAAGCGGGTCACCTTTTTTCCGCCTCCGCAATTCAAGGAGTTCATTGAAGAAAAGTTCTTTCAATTCGAAGATGCGATAACGGGCATTTTATCTGCCATCTATGAAGATGCCCTTGAATTGGATATTTTGCAAAAAGTCGACAAGAAGGACTTTGTGGCCTCATTTTTATGTTTGGTTGATGGGATTTTTCTTGAGCATCATTACTACAGTGAAGATATCTTCAAACAAAGAATGAATGCTGTTTGGAGAGTATATACTTTAGGGATTTTTAATGGAAAAGGAGAATGAAATATGGGCTGGATTTATGTCATCATTGGGGGGCTGCTTGAGATTGGCTGGGCAACCGGTCTTTCTTTATCAAAAGGCTTTACGGAGCTGCTTCCCAGCATCATTACTGCATCTCTAATCGTGATCAGTTTCTATTTTTTTTCAAATTCGATGAAACTGCTGCCGATCGGAACTGCCTATGCGGTATTTACAGGAATCGGGGCTGCAGGGACAGCCATAGTAGGGATGACCTTTCTGCAGGAAGAAGTAAATATGCTGAAAATCGGGTTCATCATTCTTCTTCTCAGCGGAGTGATCGGACTTAAGATGAGTGACAAGGAAAACCAAGATCAAAGGAGGTCTGAGGGATGGCCTGGATCGTATTAATTGCCGCAGGCTTATCAGAGGTGGTCATGGTGACATTCATGAAGTTGTCAGATGGATATAAAAAATTGTTCCCTTCTTTAATCAGCTTTTCTGCAGGTGCACTGAGCTTTTATTTATTGTCACTTTCCCTTATTCACATTCCTGTATCAACCGGTTATGGGATTTGGACCGGTATCGGTTCAGCCGGTGCGGTATTGATCGGAATGCTCTTTTTTAAAGAGGAAAAAAATCCTGTAAGGATATTCTTCATCAGTCTGATCATCTTCAGTATCATCGGCCTGAAGACTGTATCATAAAAAGTGTCCAGTTAGCGCTGGACACTTTAATTTATGATTCCATTACCGACAATCTCGGTTTCGATCTTCGGGATGATCGTGATCTCCTTATAATCTTCTTCCCAATTCAGCTTTTCCCATGTTTTCGGATGGAAAGCGATCAATTCCCTTCCAATTCCAAACAGATCTGCATTGGCTGTCTGGATGGTTTCCACCAGCTTTTTGGATCGCTTCACTAAATCTTTTTCGATTTTTTTATTGATCTTCTTTATATTTTTCTTATCTTTTAATTTATCAGCAGGATATTCACTGATGGTTATTCCGGCTTTAAGACTGATTTCAACCTTGATATCATCCGGGGAATCGGAAAGAATTTTCATTTTAGCCTTTGGTTTTATTATGTTATATGAAATGTAATCGTCAAGTGGTGACTTGTTTTCCTTCTCCACCTCTGAAATGAACCTCGCTCTTTTAGCTTTCTTATCTGCTAAGACAAGATATAAAGTAGACTGCATGATGCTTAATTTCCCAGTCATGGAGTGCTTATGGAAAATCGCATTCCCTTCTAGATTAATTTCTTCATCTTCAAGAGTAAACAATGGGAGAATAAAATCTTTTCCTGGGTCGAACATCAGCGTACATATAGTTTGAAGATTTTGTTCTTCAACTTCTGTCGCCCCTTCCGCACTTTCAATCGCTTCTGTTAGAAATTCAGAAATGAATGTATTTTTCTCTCTTAACTTAGAGAGAAAATCAGACCCGCGTCCTTCTGCAACCGCAATCTTGGCAGAAATGGAGCTGGATGGATCCCGGTAAAATACATCGAGGAATTGGTAAATATCTTTTTTCGCCAAATCTTCCCCAAGTAAAAAAACCCTGTTCTTGGAAGGTTCGAAATTACCATTGATTTTCCGGTCCATGCTCATTCTCGTTTCTCTTATGGTTTTCCCCTCCCCCGTGATCTCTACATTGGCACCCATTTCCCCATGGAAATCCCGTGTAATCGCAGTAGTGAAAATTTTATCATCTTCTATCAGATCGAATGATGAAGAATAAATGAGTCTTGAATCTTTCAACAATCTTTGATCCCAGCAGCCTGTAAGCGCAAGGTGGAATAAGAGTAAAACTCCCGCTATTCTGAACTTTTTACTCATGCACTTTTACCCTCCTTCTTCTTGAAGATAAACGATATACCCAAAAACAGAATGGGGATAGCCAGCACAAACACATAAGCGATATTGAGAACCCATGTATTAAATATGTCCATTTCCTCCGGCTTTCCTGGCAATAGTGCAATGATATAAGCGAAAAAACCCCAAAATACTGTACAGTGAACTCTTTTGAGCTTTTTAAACCTCCTGAATAGATAGCTGCAGTTCTCTGTACATAGAAACAAGTAACTGGTCAAGGATGTGATGACGTTTACGATCCAGAGGGAGGCAAACAAGAGGTCGATCCTCTCAATGACCTGGAAGTAAAGAGATTTAACATAATAGAGAACGGGCTGGGGAACGATTTTCAATTCTTCAGGACTAAATGTGACCAAGCTTGAAATGGTCAAGAACGTATAGACCACTGTAACAAACAAATTAGCTATGCTGACAGATTTCAATACCGCCGGACTTCCATTGTGTTTGAAATACGGGTATAAGATTAACAGCAGCTCAAAACCCAGCATCGAAAAATACGCTTCCTTCGCACCCTTCAGCATTGTCACGCCCCCTGAGGCCGCTATCGGGAACAGATAGCGCCAATCAACAGGGTAGATGAACAACACGACAATCGAAACGATGATCAGCAAAAAGATCAGGCCGGATACTACCACATACACGTTGCTGATCTCCATTACCTTTTCTTTCCCCAAATAGATTCCTGGCAGCAGCAGCAGCAGCATGACGACCCATTCCGGTGTCAGGTTCAGAGCCCATAATTTAATGATGGCAGTCGCATACATCATGACAAGACTGGTTACAAGTATTCCATAGATGAGGTAACCGATATTGATCAACACCCCTGCAACATTCCCCACCAGCAGCTTGGAGTATTCAAATATTGATTTCGAAGGAAATCTCCGCCCCAGCAGCCACAGCAGGGTGATGATGACTTGTACCATCCCCCCCGCGATCAATACAGAAATCCAGGCATCCCCTTTCGAGACTGAAAACACGTTGAAAGGAAGCCCGAGTATCCCTACACCGATTTGTGTCTGAATGATAAAGAAGGTTAATTGGACGGACGTCAGTTTAGTCTGTTTTTTCATCTTGTTTCCATCCTCTTGAGGCTGATGTTGCCCTCCATTTATATTGAGTTTTCAAGTCGTCCGGTCTTCTCTCTAGTTTCCAAATCGGCACCCTGATGAGTATATCTTTCAGCCTGCCTATGTCCAAAGGTGCAACCGGATATAGGTACGGGTGTCCCAAAGATTTTATTTTAGACAGATGAATGAAGATGATCATCAATCCGATGACGATTCCAAAGATTCCAAAGAAGGCCGCCATCAACATGAGCGGGAAACCTAATATCCTAAGCGAGGTACTCAGCTCATTGGAAGGAATGACAAATGAAGAAATGGCGGTGAGTGCTACAACGATAACCATCGTGTTGGATACAAGATTTGCTTCCACCACAGCCGTCCCAATCACGAGTCCTCCGACTACACCGATCGTCTGTGCAATCGGGTTTGGTAGTCTGATGGAAGCTTCACGCAGCAATTCAAGCGTCAGCTGCATGATCGCAGCTTCAACCAGAGGAGGAAAAGGTACATATTCCAGTGAACTTTTAATGGAAAAGATGATCTCAACCGGGATGATTTCATAATTAAAGGAGATGACCGCAATATAGACGGCAGGCAGACAAAGCGCAATGATAAAGCTGAATAATCTGACGATCCGAAAAAAAGAACTGATGAAGGAACGGTTATTATAATCTTCGGTTGTCTGCAGGAAGCTGAAAAACGTCACGGGAAATAACAGAACCGTGGGGCTTCCTTCCATAACAAGTGCCACTCTTCCCTCCATTAAATTCGCCGCAACCCGGTCAGGTCTTTCCGTATTCAGAAATTGTGGAAAGGGTGAAAATGAATCATCTTCCAAATACTCCTCAAAATACCCCGGTGATTGGATCGAATCCGCTTTTATATAACTGATGCGATTCTCAATGGTTTTTAATAAGTCAGGATCGGTTAGATTGGATATATATATCAACGCATATTTCGTTTTAGTCGTTTCACCCACAGTCGCATATTTTACCGTCACTTGCGGATTTGAAATTCTTTCTCTTATATAGTGAATATTCTTCGTAATACTTTCGCCAAATCCCTGATGTGAACCTCTGATCACTTTTTCATTGAGAGGTTCATTGAGTGTGTCATCGATTTTCGGCAAGGAGACCAAGTACATGGACTCCGACCCTTCTGTCATAATCAGACAATGACCGTCCACCATTGCATCCAAAGCTTCGTCCATACTATGTGTTTCGATGATCGAGTTTGCGCTTATGACATATTGTAGCTCTCCATGTCTATTTTCATTGATAGGTTTGATAATATATGATTGTAAATTCTTATTATCTATTACAGAATCAACGAACAAGATGATGAGAGCCTTTTCATTGAAAGTCAGTTCCCTGATCTTAAAATCCTGCGTGTCAAATAAACCCTGTTTAATTTCTTCGATCTTCTCTTCAAGGTTCTTTGAATACACCTTTTCTGTATCTATAAGCTGCTTAACCCTTCTTTTATTCTTCCTTTCAAATCCACTCATCCTAACACCTTCAATTGGTCTTGTTTCTAAATAGGTTCTCCATGAAATAGGCAGTTATGCATCTCCTTTTCAATCACCATCGATACTTAATTGTTTGAACGTAACCCTTGCACTTCCCATATTTCCTCGAGAATGAGGTGAAAGACTTCATTGAATTCATCAATGTTTCCTTGTTTTTTTCCGCAGCAGTTCTGTAAGTGGTTCTCTATTCGGACTAACTCATATTGGATCTCCTCAAATAAAGAACGAATCGTTTTAGTAGAAACCTCGACGATGCCTTTCTTTTTTAGAGTCAGTACTCTTTCGATATTATCTTTAAACGTTTCATTCAGCTCCAGTTCATTTAACATAATCCAAAGGTCATTAGGGGGAAAAGTGTAAGATTCCCACACCCATATACATGAGAGAAGCGGTCTTATGACATTTAAATATCTTTTGAGATCGACCAAAGGCTGCCGAGAGGCTAGATTCATATTCTTCTTCGCCATTTGGTAATAATGATTCATTACAGTGAAGGGTGAAAAACCATTTGTCGCCAGTTTTCTTATTCCTTTTACTGCGGCGTACTCCAGATATATGTTTTCTTCTGTCAACCATTCCATAATGGATGGATTCGACTTGTGGAGGAGCGATAATGCCTTCTTAATATCCCACCCGACGAATTCAGCCTTGTTACGGTGGATTTCAATAACATCTTTTTCATGATTAAGAGACAAATAATGTCGTACAGGGTGTACATATAAAAACCTGATATCGTAGTCACTTCGTTTTGATTCATACCCCCAGGCTCTGCTGCCTGCCTCCACGGCATAAAGGATTTTCACCCCGTACCGCTCTTCAATTTCCATCAATTCACTCAGTATTCGGACCATAAGGCGGCTTCGTTCCTTTCTTGATAGATATTAGTAGTAGTTTAACCCATCATTTTGTTATACTTGATAGCAACATTATAAATCCAGCATATGGCATAGGAACCTTACATAGCTGGCTGTCATTACTAATCAGATTCAGAGGTGAAACGATTGAACAGGAAGAAATTTTACACATGGAGTCTGCAAGTCCTCATCATCTTAACGATTATTTATGTAGGAACGAAGATTTCTTTTTTATTTCAACCAATAGGCGTCCTTTTCTCAACACTGTTTTTTCCGATCATCATATCGGGCTTTCTATACTTCTTGTTAAACCCTTTAGTCAACCTGCTGGAAAAGGCAAAGCTTCCGAGGACCCATGCCATCATTGTCCTTTATGCTTTAATTATCGGCCTTCTGGCATTGATCATCGGAAATGTCGCACCGATCATTTCAAGACAGGTGACGGGTCTGATCAATGAATTGCCCGAATATGTGAAACAAACCCGGGATTTTATCGAATACTTATCTCAAACAGAACAATTCAAATGGATGATGAATCAGGACTATGTTTCCATAAAAGATATCGAGAAACAGCTGGCTGATTTCGCCAATACCCTTCCTGACAATATAACAGCGGGAATCAAAGGCTTTTTCAGTATCCTGACAAGCATTGCCATAACCATTGTGACGGTTCCTTTCTTGTTATTCTTCATGTTCAAGGACGGACATAAGCTTCCAAAGGCTATTTCTAAGTTTCTTCCTCCTTCTTATCGCGAAGAAGGGCTTAAGACGTTAAAGGATACCAATGAAACACTTGCTGCCTATATCCAAGGTCAGTTACTGGTTGCATTGTTTGTAGGAACGCTCACCTTTATCGGTTATTTGATCATCGGGCTCCCTTTTGCCCTCGTCATGGCGTTAATTGGGGCAGTTACGAACATCATTCCTTATCTGGGACCATTCCTTGGTGCTGCTCCGGCAGTAATCATCGCCCTTTTTGATTCACCTACCAAAGCGATCCTTGTCATTGTCGTCATCACGATCGCACAGCAAATCGAAGGAAACGTCCTTTCACCACTGATACTTGGAAAACGGTTGGATACACATCCTGCAACGATCATCATTCTATTGCTTGTCGCAGGAAACTTAGCAGGTATTTTGGGAATGATATTGGCAATCCCTACCTATGCGGTCGCGAAAACGATTATCTTGAATCTGATTAAGTTTATCAAGCTCCGCCGTTCAGGTTTTGATGAATTGAGACGGGAATAAAACCTAAAAAAGTTACAACCTCAATGGTTGTAACTTTTTTAATTAGCACCCCAGTCGTTAATCGATCCTTGTCAATGGCCGGGATTCAGGTTATTTCTTTGAAGCTTTGAGCTCTTTCTGGAATGAGAGAACCATTCCGTAGGTCATCACTAACAGGATGACTCCAAGTGGAAGAGCAGTGATGATCGTTGCTGCCTGCAGTCCGCTTATTCCACCAGTTCCCATCAGGATTGCCGCAATCGCAGCCAGGATGATCCCCCAGCTGAATTTCACGAAAAATGGCGGATTCAGACTGCCATTTGAGGTTTGCATACCGAGTACAAAGGTGGCAGAATCTGCAGACGTGACAAAGAATGTAATGATCAGGAATAACGAAACGATGGATAAAAGGCCGCTTAACGGCATGAGATCATATACGTAGAATAAAGCAGTTTCCAGACTCTGCCCGGCTACGTCCATCCCTTTGACCACATCGAAGTACAGTCCTGTCCCGCCAAAGACACCGAACCACAATGCACACACCAGTGTCGGCACGATGATGACGGCTACAATGAACTCACGCACTGTCCTTCCTCTTGAAACTCTCGCAATGAATGTTCCGACAAATGGAGTCCAGGAAATCCACCAAGCCCAATAGAAAATGGTCCAATCCTTTACCCATTGATTATCTTCCTTTACAAAGGGAGAGAACCTGAGCCCCATGCTGGGAAGCTTCTGTACATAACTCCCGAACGTCGTCAAGAATAGTTCAAGGGCGAATTGTGCAGGGCCCAATAGTAAGAAACTAAAGAATAAAATAACTGCCAGGACCATATTGGCATTACTCAAGTATTTGATCCCTTTTGAGAGCCCTGTCGCAGCAGATGAAATGAATAGGACAGTGGCTATTCCCATAATGATAAGCTGCACAGAAAAGCTGATTGGAATATCGAAAAGATAGTTCAAACCGCTGTTGATTTGCTGTGCCCCGATTCCAAGTGAGATCGCTACACCGAATATCGTTGCAAAAACCGCTATGATATCGACAATATAACCGATCGGTCCTTTGATTCTATTTCCGATCACAGGGTATAATGTGGCACTCATCAGTCCCGGCATATCTTTCCTGAATTTATAATAAGCAAGAGCTAGGGCTACTACGGCATAAATTGCCCAGGCATGAAACCCCCAGTGCAAATATGTATAGCGAAGACCGATTTGCGCGGATCCGATTGTATTCCCTTCCCCGAACGGCGGAGTGGCATAATGGGAGACAGGCTCTGATACACCATAGAAAAGGAGACCGATTCCCATTCCGGCACTGAATAACATAGCAAACCAGGTCGCTCTTGAATATTCAGGTTTATCATCGTCTTTTCCAAGTTTGATTTTTCCATATTTACTGAATGCGAAGAATAATGCCACCACAAAAAAGAAAGTGGCAGAAAACTGATAAAACCACCCAAACTTATCAAGAAGGATTCCCTGAAGGTTAGACATGACAGAAACCAGGTTATCCGGGAATATCACTCCCCAGAGGACAAAAATGATACCGATAGAGATTGATATCCAAAACATAGATGTGAATTTCTTCAAAATTACTTCCCCTTTCCTTCAGAATGTTAAATCTTCTCGTAAGGATAAACATACATGCACGAACTTAGTAATTCCCAAATCTGTACAGGATTAACCAGTCGTCAAAGAGGGCTGTGCAGCTCTTACAATCTTAACCTCGTCCTTTCTTAAATTGTCCTAGGTTGAATATATATGTAATTGACTGCCCTCTCCAGGGGGTATCATGAGCCGTTTGTATCATTTTCTTAGATTCTCAATTAAAAATTCCCCATCCTCTCCTTTATTAAGGTACGCTTTTAAAAAAGGCGCTGCTGATTTAATAAGGAGGTAAATGAGTTGAAAAACTGCCTATTTCTCAAAACAGTGGTACTGATCCTTATTGCATTTCCATTCACAGGCTGCTCCAACTTTCAGGAAACACAGCCTGACATCTCTTTGCGTTCGGGTGGAGAGGATACCTCTAAGGAGTTGTCTGTAAGTGAAGCCTTGAAAAAGCAGGATGGAAGCCGGGAAACCGTTACAGGGTATGTAATCGGCCAGCCTATATCGGATTCCACGATTGTGAAAACAGATTATCCCAGTGATTACGCAATCGCTATTGCGGATTCACCTGACGAGACAGAAATGAATAAGATCCTACTTGTTCAAGTACCTTCCGGATTCCGGCCTGCATTCGGCCTTAGAAGCAATCCTTCCCTTCTCGGGCAGAAGCTCTCCATTTCAGGAACATTAACCAATTATTTTTCACAGCCGGGTCTGAAGGCTCCTGACGATTTTGCATTGGCAAATGATTCTGATCCAATTGAAGAACCTGAGCATCCCGATCCTCCCCAGCTTGAAGACTATTATCGCCAGGCAGAAGGAAAAACTGGCCAGGAATTAAAACGTACGCTTCATGACATCATTGATGATCACCATGAACTTACTTACAGTGCGGTTTGGGAAGCTCTCAGGAATACAGATGAAGATCCGTCAGATTCCACACGCGTCATCCTTTTTTATACAGGACGCTCCCAATCCAAAACGCATAATGGCGGGAAAGTGGATGACTGGAACCGTGAACATGTATGGGCCAAATCGCACGGAGATTTTGGTACGTCTCAAGGACCGGGGACCGACCTGCATCATTTAAGACCGACTGATGTGACCGTCAACTCATCAAGAAGCAACCTGGATTTTGATAATGGCGGTTCTCCTCACCCTGAGGCGCCCCTTACATTCTATGACAAGGATTCCTGGGAACCGAAGGATACCATCAAAGGGGATGTCGCACGTATGCTCTTTTACATGGATGTAAGATATGAAGGAGACAGTGGCGAACTGGATCTTGAATTGAATAATGAAGTTGAAAATAACAAAAAACCACTGCATGGAAAATTGTCAGTATTATTGGAGTGGCATCAAGAGGATCCGGTTGATTCATTTGAAATGAGGAGAAATCAACTTATTTTTGAGCGTTATCAGGGGAACAGAAACCCATTCATAGACCATCCGGAGTGGGTCGATGCGATATGGTGAAAAGCTGGATAAAAATAAAAATTTAATAGAATAATTTCACTTCATCCGGGCATCTTAATGGAGGACGGAGGTGATATACATGACAAACAACAACCAAAACAACCAAAAGCCACAACAACAAAAAAATGAAGCTGAATTCGCTCAAGAGCAAAACGCGGCTCAAAAAGCTCGTAAAGCTGCTCAACAGCAACAACAGCAGCAGAACCAAAACAATAAGTAATCAGACATATAATTCAAAGGTGTATACTTAATGAAAGAGTAAGGGACCGGTTTATTCCGGTCCCTTGCTCTTTTTCATTCATGATTTGCCGTTTATAAAAGGAAAATTATTTTAAACTGTCAGCAGGTTTATCCTTTTTATTGAATGGTCTGTAAGCGAACACAACAGCCACTGCAGCCGCAATAACATTAATCAATATACTGATGAACGGATGACCAGAAAAGCCGTCCTCTGTATAGAAATAAGTAAGTATCAACCCTGTAATGATGCTTAATAGTATGCTCGTTCCCACAAAAACTCCTGCAAAGATAAAAAACTTCTTAAAATAGCTCCACAAACTCCATCACTCCTCTGTTAATATTTTGAAAGCTGAGCAAGGTTTAGAAAATACGATTATGTACACTTTAGAAAATAATCATCAAAAAAAACAGAGTACGTTAAACGTACTCTGTTTGAAGTTTTACTATTTAATTACTTTTGAACGTTAGCTGCTTGTGGTCCACGAGCACCTTCAACGATTTCAAATGTAACGTCTTGTCCTTCTTCTAGTGATTTGTAGCCTTCGCCTTGGATAGCAGAGAAGTGAACAAAAACATCGTCTTGACCTTCAACTTCGATGAAACCGAAACCTTTTTCTGCGTTAAACCATTTCACTTTACCTTGTAGCATAAAACAAGTACCTCCTAGTGCAGTTGCACATAAAAATATTAATATTCTTGCTTCGATTAAGCTTCAAGACGAATGTTCTTCTATCATGTGAATTAACCGAACAAAAATAATTATTTATACTATAACAGACTGCTCTTCAAAACTCAAGAAAAGGAAAAAAAATAGGTCAAACTACTGTGTTTAATCGATTTTTTCCATTTCCCTCTCTTTGGAGTGAAGTTTTTTAATCATGCGGATCTGACCGCGATGATTGATTTCATCTTCAAAGACATGAAACCATTTAAAGAAGTTATTGCCTTTCTTGCCATACCACCAATCGGTTTCTACATAAAGCCATTCTTCAGGCAATTGCTTGAAGTGGTCCAGCGTTTTATTTCTCGTTTCGTTTAACCTGTCGAGATACTCACCGACTTCCTTTCCTCTGATCACTTCCGCAGCTTTCCCCAAACTTAAAGCAGGTTCCAACGTTTCCGCATAACGGTCCACTTCTTCATCACTCAGATCAGAGAAGGTCAGCGCCTGATAGATTTTTTCGACTGCATCAAAATGAGCCAAAAGCATTCCGGTTGAATTCGCTTCGTCATGCGCCCTGTAGTCCAGTTCTTCCACGGAGAGATTTTCAACTTCCTGTATCGTTGTTACCCTCGCATAGTCCATCATCGATACCAAAAGGCCAAAATCTTTTTTCATTCCATACTTTTCCTTGATTAAAAAAATTGAATCGTGCTCCATTGTCATGTCCCCTTTCAAATCCCCTTGTATACTATTAGATAAAAGTAACCCATTTCCTTCCTCTAATATGTTTTTGTGAATATTTGTATGCTTTGAAAAGACCTTTGCAACATAAATAAAAACAGAAAAGTAGAGCTTATCGGCCCTACTTTTCTTCTACCTGATGTATGATCTGATCATCTATCCGCCCGTCTTCATTTATGACTTCAATCGTGACAGCTTTCTCTTCCTTATCTTTGATCACTCGGATTAACTCATCCATTTTATCAGGCTGTTTAATTTTGAGAGTGGCTTGAACTTCATATTCTTCAGATTTTTTCAAATCTGCATCACTCTTCAATTCTTTATCTGTATAAACTAAATCGGTCCCCACAGCATTCCTGATCGTGCTTCCTTGAAGGAAAAAACGTGCCTGGAATGATGTTTCCGCCTCTAAAGTCCGATCTGTCAGTTTTCCTTGGAACGTAATGGTTTGATCTGCCTTGTTAATAATTACTTTTCCACCGGTGATCATCTCGGCTGCGTTTCGATTACAACCCGATAAAATGATGACAAATAATAGTGCGATGACTGCTGCTTTCTTCTTCAATTGATTATCCCCCTGCAAAGTACTTATGTAAAAGCTGTTGTCTGCCACGGTTGGGTTCCATGCAAAACGACATTTTTTACGAACAAAACGCCTTCCACAACAAAAACATTGAAATCAATAATATGAAAGATTCCAATGTCTTAATTCTCTTAAATTACACGAGAGCTTTCATTTCTTCTATCGCTTGTTGAAGATTTGCCCTTATTTCGACTTGATTGAAGTTGATCCCGATCTGAGTGATGGTTTGGGCAATTTCCGGACGAATGCCCGTCAGGATGGTTTTAACACCGAGCAGCTTTAACGCAGAAATGACCATGAAGATACGGTCAGCAACCATTGTATCCACAATGGCGACACCTGAAAGATCAATAAAGAGTTTAGTTAATTTTAATTTATTTGCCTGCAGAAGCGCTTCCTCCATGATAAGCCGGGCTCTTTGGGTATCGATGTTTCCGATGAGCGGCAGGACAGCGACTCCGGTGATCAACGGTACGACCGGAACAGACAATTCCAAAAAAGCACTTTTGGCTCTATCGAGTGTTTCTTTATGGTATGTCACATACGTCAGACTGAACGAATAAACAGCCTGATCGAGGAGAGGATCCAAAATTTCCTGAGCCTCAAACACTGTATCCAATGACATATTATATTTCTGGGCCTGGTGTTTAATCTCTTTCCAGATCCCTCTTCTGTATTGGTTGGTATCTTTCAGCGCTTCATCTAAAGGGGCTCCCATATTATATATACGTTCTCCAGTATCTTTACCCCATTGAGTCAGGACATCCAGATAGTGTTCCTTGTTCTGAAAATCAATGAGTGCTTCTCCAAATATATGAATAAACCCAGCACGTATTTCAAGAATTTCTTTCTCTATTGATGCAATCTTTTCTCTCTCTTCAGCTGGTATCTTGCTGAATCTTTCCTCATGAACTTCTTTGGCTATCTCTGATTTTTTATTAATGATTGCTTGTCCGATTTTTTTAAAATTCTCGTTCATTAGTTTCCTCCGTCAAATTCATCTCCTTTTATTTTATCACAAGAAAAAATCTGTTTCTTCAAAAAAGTATTAATCTGACAAAAATGATTTCAACAATCTGCAGGCTGATCTTTTAGCGGGATTAAAATAATTGGGGTTAAATAGGGGGATCGTGTTGACCGGGTAAAAGGTACTGAAAGAGCATGATTTTAGAGAGAATTTTAGATGGATGTACTTATCTAGAGTGATTCAATAAAATTCTCTCTCCTATTTATTTTGCGGCTTGTCACATGTAGGATACTATTTCACCGCCATCTTACCAGGATGTATGGTTTTATTGCAAACTGCTTTTAATATAAACATTTTTTCTTGAACACTCAGCATTCTCCATGATTTTGCACGAATGATCATTTTTTTCCCTCCTCCTGATTCGTTCTTTCTCTTGTCTTATGTTTACCTCATTTGAATCAGATACAAACCAAACAAATACCGACATCAAGGCAAATAAAAATACTTTCCCCGACAAATTTCTTTGTTGAAGAAAGTAAAAATGAGCTGATTGCGTCTTTTCTATATAGATTTTGTAGAAAACAAATTAATATTTTTTGTCTGAAACGATTCCAATGAAATGATGAAGTATCCTTGCAGTCAATCCCCAAATCACTTTGTCCTCATAATAGTAAAAGTGTTCCTTCAAATTCCTTGGCTGGAAATCATAATTCTCACCGCCCGGAATGCTTTTATATGGAAAGTTTTCTTCAGGTTCCATTGAAAATTTAATGTCATATAACTCCGGTTCTTTTTTTTGAAGATCCAATAAAGGGGTGGTGAACACTTCTCCCACTTCATCACCATTTGGCTTCAAATCCTTTATCCCGGTATTCAGCTTCCCTGCAAATGGGTAAATGATCGTACCAAAAGGAGAAACAAGGTAATCCAATGGGTGGACATCGGTGATGAACTTCTGTGAAATCCCCAATTCTTCCGAGGTTTCACGTTTGGCAGCAGACTTTGCATCTTTATCTGCTTTATCGATTTTTCCACCTGGAAAACAAATTTCCCCCGGTTGTCTTCGCAGTTTGTAAGATCTTACTTCAAACAATATGTGTGTTTCTTTATCCACTTCTATTAAAGGAACTAAAATGGCATATTCATTGAAGTTTTCACTGCCCAGTACCTTTGGGGTTCGTCCCTTTATTGATTGAATGATATCGTCCCCATTCATTTCTCCACCCCCATTCTTCTATTTCTTTATTATAATATGAACAAGGTAACGGACCAAATGATAAGATTCATGTTCCTTCAGCAAAAAAGCGGCATTAACATGATTGCCGCTTTTAGCATCTTTATATTTTCGTTGTGTCATCTCTTTCCCATCTCTCAATTCCATCGTCTTCGATGATACCCAGTGTGACATCGGTTATATCGGGGTCAGCTATCAGATTTTCCTGAATTTCAAATTTGATGTCATCCGCTTGTGATAACGGCAGTCCTTTTTTCAGTTCGAGATATGCTTCAACATGATAATATCTTCCTTCTTGAATAATCCTCATTTTGAATATATCCATGACCATATCATGTTTTAATATCATATTGGCAACCTTGTCTTCAACATCTTTTGGGGCAGCCACACCTATAAGCCCCACCATATTGTCATACCCCACTCTGAAGGCCACACCGACCATCAGGAACCCGATAATAATCGTCACGATCCCATCAAGCAGCTGAAACGCTGTGAAGTAGGAGACGAGTACAGCAGTGAGAGCAAGTACAGCTCCACTAACTGCGACGACATCTTCATAAAAGACAAGCCTGGTAGGAGGTGAAGCCTTTTTTACATTTTTGATTGCTCCCGGTATGATTCCCATGCCCTTTCGAATATCCCTGGCTTCCACCCCAATTTCTTTCATCACCTTTACTAAAATCGCTCCATCGATAATGATATTTAATAGTAATATGGATAGATTCAGCAGAATCCCCTTTACTTCTGCGGGGTGATTAATCAGGTGAACACCTTCTTTAATTGTTTCATAAGCCATGATGGATACAACAATGACGGCAATCATACAGAAAAGATTGATGACGCGGCCAAAGCCTGTCGGAAATTTCTTGGTGGGTTCCTTCTCGGACAGAACACTCCCTATGAACACAAATCCCTGGTTTACCGAGTCGGCCAATGAATGCATGGCCGAAGCAAACATCGCCCCGCTTCCGCTGACCACATATGCAAACCCTTTAGCTACAGCAAGTACAGTATTTCCAATCATCGCGTATAAAGAGGACTTATTCCCTTTTTTCACTAATTCCCATATCGATTGCTTACTCAAATGATCACCCCTATCTTTCAAACACTCCATTATCTTCGAGTATTGATTTAACTCCAGTTTGGATAACAAGACTTCAATCAAGTTTAGTATCTCTCCAAAGAATTAGTTTCATTAGTCAATTGACGAACCATTTTTGCTTTCTTATACTGAAAAAATATAAGGAATTCTCAGAGAGAAAATCACCCGCATAGAAATGGAGCACAAAAATGGATTTTACGATTCAACACCTTTCATTTTATTTGATTCAAGTAGATGGAAAAGGCGAAGAAGCAGATAAACATTTTAAACACTTTCAAACACTTTCCACAGAACAGTATGAGGAAAGCCACCTGAAGACTTTCCTGGATGGAGAACTGACAAAAATCGTAAAAAGGAAGGTTGATCGTCACGCCAAGTCGGATTCATCCCCAACGAAAATCGGACGGTTTATTGTAGAACCCGGCCACGAATTAACTTCAAACCCAAACTACAATTTATTTCATAAAACGAGATTTGCGGAAGATAAGGAAACATTCAGGGAAGCTTGTGACCAAATTGTTCAAATGTATATCGAGACGAGTGCGATTCGGGGTGGAGCTTTATTAGTGGCGACCGCTAAACTGACTAAATTCTTCGATGATCCATTTGTCTTCATTATGAAATGCGACTTTGAACCAAAGGTGGCGAGAATTACAGATGCATCCACTTTGATTCATAATGTCGAAATGGCCATAACCACCAAAAATATGAAATCAATTCAATACCCTTATATGCCTGAAGAAGGAATGATGGATTCCGCTGAACTGAAAATCCACCAAGCTTCACATGCCCGCTACTTTGAGGATTTCCTTAAATGGGTAGAGTATGAGAAATCAATGCCCGAGATTGTGAAGTCCCAAGTTTACGGCATGGTGAAGGAACATATTGAAGAATCATATGTAGAAGAAAGCGAAGAGCGGGTTGAGTTTGAGCAGGCAATGGAAGAATGGGCAATCAGTCCCAAACGGGAGCTGCAGGAAAGGTTCACAACTGAACAAGTGGTGGAAGCCACCTCCCAGATCGTCGAGCAATCACCTGAAGTCGAGCTTAAGGTAAAGCTTGATCATGTTTCTGTAAAAGCTCTTCTTTCGGACTTCGGTGACAGTATCCATTTAGCAAAAGTGAACGGCAAATATATCCTTATGATCGAAAGCGAGTCGGTGATGTTCGAAAAAGGGTTTTCACCGCTGGAATTTTTAAAACCAGACGACCTTCATGAAGTGATCCAAAGGATAGAATCAAAAGAATGACCCACAAACGTCACGGCTTAGTTCCGTGACGTTTTCTTTATGATACAACTATCGGACCTAATCAAGCGTCATGTTTTTTTTCGAAAAACAGTTGTTATACATGAGGAAATCAAATAAAATTAGTAAGAAAATTCTATCTATTACAGGAGAGTAACCATGTTAAATAAGAAGCAGCTAAATGATATTAGAACCCTGCAGAACATTTGTGAGGACCACGATGAGATAAGGTTGAAATTAAATTGGGACATGCTTGAAGAAAGGGGTCCACTTAATAATGATTTCTTCCATTATGAGAACGATCAGTTATCGGGGTATCTTGCTCTTTACGGTTTCGGTGATCAGTATGAATTATGTGGAATGGTTCATCCCGAATTCAGGGGAAAAGGAACCTTTACTCAATTGCTCTCGAAGGCGGTCATTTCTTTGAAAGACCGTGATGCCAGGTCCCTTCTCATCAACGTGCCAGGTACATCTGGTCCAGGAAAAACATTTGCTTCCTCCATCATGGCAGTATATGACTTCACCGAATATGAAATGAAATGGGACCCCTCAAGTCACTTCCCTTTGTCTGAAGAGGTGACGACGAGAGAAATGCAGGAAGAAGATATTCCATTCTGTATCAAATTAGACGTGGAATGTTTCGGTCAAAACCACTCTGATGCTGAAACCATGATGAAACAGATCAGTGAAGAGTCAACACAAAAAAGCTTGATGATCGAAGCTGACGGCAGAACTGTCGGAAAAATCCGTGTACAGCGACTGAAGGGGCAGAGTTTCATCTATGGATTTGCGGTTGACCCTTCACTTCAAGGTATTGGGATCGGTCGAAAAGCACTTTCTCGTACAGTCAGGGAAGAATCCCAATGGACAGAGGATATATTCCTTGATGTCTCAGCAACAAACAGCAATGCTTTGAAACTCTATGAAAGAAGCGGGTTTAGAACTATATACAGCCAGGATTATTATCGATACACTATTTGACTTTCATCAAAGGGTGGTAAAAATGAATGCTGACCCATTACCACCCTTTTTCATGAGTAAAATTTATGCTGAATGGACCACTTGGATTCATCCTCAATAGTAAGCACCCCATGAGAATACATCGGCTGCCTGCGTTTGTCTGTCGGTGAACCCGGATTAAATAATAAAACACCCTGATGGTACCGTAAATAAGGAATATGGGAATGACCGAAGACTACCAGATCAACCGGCTCATCACTAAAAGCTTCCTCTGCTCTTTTTTCAGTTGTTTTACCGCTTCCATCTCCATGAACGATCCCTATTTTCATTCCATTTACTAGTAATGTTATTTTCTTGGGGAGTATGTCTTTTAATTTCTCTTCATCTACGTTACCTGCCACACCGGTCACTTCCCCGAATTCCTTCAAACGGTTATACGTGTCGACAGTTTGAAAATCACCTGCATGAATAATACATTCACATTCTTTAAGATCATTTATTAGATCATCTGGAAATCCTTTTCCCTTCTTTGGCAAATGTGTGTCCGAAAGTATCGTAATTTTCATCCATTTTCTCCTTTCTCGATCGTAAAAGTCATATCATGTTTGGAACGGCTAATGTTTCAAATTGGCTGGTTGGTGGAAAGATGGAATTATCACGCATAAACGAGGGGATCATATGCTATTTTCACTGCAAAAACAATTCAAGCAACCGAAGGGATTCCTGGGATGGATCGTCGGAAAGGTAATGGAGTTCGACAACCGGAGAATCAATAAGTGGTCCATTCAGCGGCTGCCCATCAAAAAAGGAGACCACATTCTAGAAATAGGATTCGGTCCTGGTTATTGCATTAATAAGATCATAAAAGATTACCCGGGCTCGAAGGTAGACGGAGTCGATATATCATCCACGATGCAAGAGGCTGCCCATCACAAAAACAAGGCAGCCATCGAGGAAGGGAGAGTCCGTTTATTTGTCCATGACATCTCTCAATTCCACACAGGTGACGAGTATGACCATATTTTCTCGGTTAATAATTATCCGCTCTGGAATGACTCTGAAAAAGCGCTGTCCCATATATATCGCATGCTCAAGCCTGGCGGAACCCTTGTGATCACTGTACAACCCAGGGGTGATGAAGAAAAAGACAGCAGAGCCCACATGTACGCGGAACAAATTACGGACGAATTGATCTTTGCAGGATTTAAAAGCATTCAGAAATCCTACAAAAAAGTACGGCCTGCCTTGACTGTTTCCGTAAAGTGCACTAAATGATAGTGAACCTCCATGGATCCTTTAGGGAGGTTTTTTCATGCAGCAGCAATGTAAACATCCATTATCCTGTGCAAATCATCAACAGATTACCGTTCAAATCACGGAAGTTAAAATAGGAAAAGTCAGGAAATGTGATAATTTCTGACTCTACCGCTACTCCACTTGAAAGGAAATCTTCCCTTACCTTTTCAATATCTGCTGTATGGATATTACAAATGGGTACGGTGGATGGTGAAGGTATGAACGACTCTTCTCTTTCCAATGTCAGAGATGTGTCCCCCATGGAAAACGTATAGACAGGGAGATCATCTATTTCACGATATTGCTGTTGATCAATCCTCAATCCCAGTGTCTGCCCGTACCAATCCACAGATTTTCTTAAGTCTGCAACAGGAATGAATACAGTATTAATTTTATTTACTATCAATATCAAATCCTCCTTTTTTTCCAAAAAAATACGCCTTAGAACTGGATGTTCACTTTAACACTAACTTAATTTTCCAAATGAAACAACAAAAATGGAAGGGTTTAAACCCTTCCTTTTTTGTTACTTTCCTAATAGATATGTTTTGTAGCCGCCGCTTAAATTACTTGCTTTAAAACCATTGTTGGTTAATATTTTTACAGCGAGATATCCTCTCAATCCTACCTGACAATTGACATAAATGTGCTCTTGTTCAGGAAGTTCGCTTAGTCGATCTCTTAGTTCTCCCAAAGGGATGTTAACCGATCCCGTTATAAAACCAAACTCTCTTTCTTCAGGTTCCCTGACGTCTACAAGCACTCCGCCCTTTCTGATAACCCCGTCGATTTCATCATGATGTACAAGACTTAAATCCTTATCCACTACGTTTCCGGCAACATATCCAGCCATGTTTACAGGGTCTTTTGCAGATGAATAAGGCGGGGCATACGCTAATTCGAGATCTGCAAGATCCCATACTGTCAGCTTCCCTTTTAAGGCAGTTGCAATGACATCAATCCGTTTCTCTACCCATTTATACCCCACAGCCTGGGCACCGAATATTTCACCTGTCTCAGGTTGGAAGACCAACTTTAAAGAAAGCTGGCTGCCTCCAGGATAGTAGGTGGCATTGGAGTTCGGATGGATGTGTACCGCTTCATAGTTTACTCCCAGCCGTTTTAATAATTTTTCATTATTACCTGTTGCTGCGACGGTCAAGCCAAATACCTTTGCAACCGAGGTTCCCAAACTTCCTTTATAAATAGCCTTTCTTCCATTAATATGATCTGCAGCCAGTCGTCCCTGGCGATTGGCTGGCCAGGTAAGGGGAATCATAGCCGGGGTTCCCTGTACAAAATCCCTTACTTCTATCGCATCTCCGATAGCGTAGATGGTTGGGTCATCTGTTTGCAAGTGTTGATTTACCACTATACCTCCACGCTCCCCCAATGCTAATCCTGCTCTTTCTGCAAGCTCATTTTCAGGTCGGACACCTATCGATAAAATGGTAAGATCACTCGTTAATTCCTTGCCGCTCTGAAGCACGATTGTTCTTCCGCCATTTTTAAGTGCGTTAACTCCATCGTTAAGATATAATTTAACACCTTCATTATCCAGTTCCCGGTGTACAATAGCAGCCATTTCACTATCGATTGGTGCCATTACCTGATTCCCTAATTCCACTACAGATACATTGACACCTCGATGGTGTAAATTTTCCGCCATTTCAAGCCCGATGAAGCCGCCGCCGATAATCAATGCTTCTTGTGGTTTCTTTTCATCCACCCATGCTTTAATCTTATCGGTATCCGGCACATTTCGCAGAGTAAAAACATTCCCGGCGTCAGATAGACCATCCAGTGGAGGAATGATAGGACGTGCCCCAGGTGATAGTATGAGAGTATCGTAGCTTTCTTCATAAATCTCACCGGTTTCAACTTTTTTGATCGAAACGGTTTTGCGTTCCCGATTAATTTCAACGGCCTCACTTAAGTTGCGAATATCAAGGTTAAATTTTTTGGACATACCTTCCACTGTCTGAACTAATAAAGCTTCTCTGTTCGTAATTACCTCTCCGATATAATAAGGGAGACCACAATTGGCAAAAGAAATGTATTCTCCCTTTTCCAGCAAAACAATTTCATCTTCTTCACTTAACCGGCGCAGTCTTGCTGCCGCTGTAGCTCCCCCGGCAACCCCGCCTACGATCACTATTTTTTCTTCATTTGAAATTCCCCTTCTTTCTTCCATAAAAGAATTTGTTAAACATTTCACAAAGTGCAGCATTTGATTCCCTTCACACTTTTATTATATGTACCTGCCGATGAAAAATCAACATACCCCCATACGTATATTTTGTGACAAAAATATCTGCCAATTTCATTAATATTAAAGGATGATCAAAGCCTAGAAACATGGAGTATTTATTTTCCCTTATGAGAATGAAACAAGTTCCTATGATCAATAACCTCCGGACAGTAAGAAACAGCCAGCCCCTAAGGACTGGCCGTTCAGCTTTTTATTCTTCAGTGTTGCTTTCTCCAGTATTTGACTCTTCATCCGTATTCGATTCTTCTTCCATTTGTTCTTCTGTTCCCGTGTCTTCTTCCGTTTCACCGCTGCATCCTGCTGCAAATCCGATTACTGATACCGACGTCAAAAGCATTAATAACCATTTCTTCATTGATTTCATGTAAAGACCTCCTGATAAGATGCATTTGTAATACACCTCTATCATATCGATTTTTTGACGATAGAGAAGGATTTTTACCATAAATTAACTTTTCTTTAAAGCGTCTTTACATTTGTCCCAGCTTCCTAACACCGCTGTTGATTTCCGTGCAAGACTTCGCTTTCCGCGGGTGACCCGTGAGCCTCCTGATATGAACAAAACTGTCAATACAGGTGCTCCCCATTCGATTTTGAATTATTTTTGTCCGCCTTTAAGAAGCGAAGCCCCTACAGCTTCTTTTAAACTTTGCTTTGACTGTGCGTTTCCTACTGGTTTTCTCCTTTCATTTAGGATGAAACTAAAGGTAAGCACACGGCACGAAGGCAAAAATGTTCGACTGCGGTTAGCACTCTGATATTCGTGGATTCACACATTTTATCTTTCCGTATGAAGGACTTTCCCACTAACTCGTAACGTGCATTCATCTGACGAATCAGACTAGCACAGAGGAGGCACGTGGATGTTCCTTCCCGGTGTTGATCTTTGCCTTCGAGCCCTAAGCTCATCTCATCTTCGTTTCGTTTGGGCAAAACTGTATACAAGGAACACTAGATCACTTGAAACAAAGGATTTACTGATGAATCGGTTTGATTTCTTGCGAAATCGCCCAAATAAACCCAGCTAGTTCCCTGGCGACAGCGGTAATGGCTTTATTTTTTTCTTTCCCTTTAGAAACCAATCGGTAATATTTTTTATGGAGTCTGTTTTGCGCTTTCCAGGAGATTTCCTTCACAGTAAGCGGACTTCCTTGTTGACGCTTTTTTAAATCACCTTTAACGGCAGGTGAATATCGGTAACTCCAGGCAGCTTCAATTAACAGTTTTCTCAAATGTCGGTTACCGGCTTTTGTGATTTGCCCCTGGTGTCTGCGTTCACCACTTGAGTACTCACTCGGAATCAATCCGGCGTAAGCCATAAATTGAGGCGCCGTCTGAAAGCGTTGGAAACACGCTACTTCTGCGACAAGGCTGGTCGCCGTAATCAGTGCGATGCCCCGTAGTGATTGAAAAGCCTGGATCATCGGTGCGTGCACATTTTTTGTGGACTGTTCGCGAATCTCTTCTTCAAGTCTAATCACCCGCTGTTGAAGCTCTTTGAGTTGATGATAGTATTCCTGAAATACAACACGCGCAGATGAATACTCGAACTTCAGTGTATCAAGCCACCTGTAGTATTTAATTGTCCAACGATTCACACCATCGGGTGGCCGGATTTCGTGACGCATCAGGAATTTAGTCAGCCGGTGTCTGGCACGCAGCTCATCTTCTTTTGCATCTTCACGGCAGCGAACCAGATCACGCAGTGCTTCACCTTCTTCTGAAGGCACATGGATCGTTGTTAACTCACCAGCTCTATAGAGCTGAGCGAGTCGGATGGCGTCTCTTTTATCTGTTTTCACACGCTCCCCAGGCTTTTGAGGAATGAGTGATGGCGCAATAATATCACAATGCACACCCATTGAAGTCAGTAAGCGATAGAGTGGATAGCCTGTTGGTCCAGCTTCATAACACATGTACAGGTTTTCAGATTGACCAAGCTTTTTCACGAGAGACCGGAGGGCTTCAGCAGTATGAGGAATCATGCCATAGTACCTTGGAGCTTCACGTCCTACATCTGCGATGGCAACTGAAATTTTTTCTTTAGATACGTCTAAACCAATAAATTTTGTGGTATTCTTCATAATAAGCTAGCTCCTTTCGTAATGTAGCTCTGATTGGGTTTGATTGTGCTTACTTTCATATACCCAGTTAACCTACGAAGTTACGAATAAGGAGCTAGTTTTGTTCATGATAACTCGTCGCTGCGCTCCTGCGGGGTCTCACATTGGCCACTTCTCCCGCAGGAGTCTTCGTCTTGCACTCCAATCAACAGCTGGAGTCTCCTTAAACTCCATAAGGACCTTTAACATATCCTTAACAAATTGATTAACAGACTTTTAAGTCTATCTCTTACTTTGCAGCGAATTAATTTTTACGGCATCGATTAATTCTTTTATTTCGCTGAGCCTGTTCTCCTGAAGGAGGTCGATGATCCGGCTTCCGACTACAACTCCGTCACAATTCTCGGTCATTTCCGTTACATGCTCCGGGGTGGAAATACCAAAGCCGGCAAGGACAGGGACTTTACTATATTCTTTTAGTATTTGCAGATGATCGCCGATCTTTTCATTAACAGCATTTCTCGCCCCTGTCGTGCCGTTTATGGTCACGGCATACAAAAATCCTTCCGTCAGGTTTGCAAGTTCACTGATCCGTTCACGTGAACTGGTCAAGGTGGCAAGCTGGATGATCGCTATCCCATGTTTCTCTGCAGGCGCGGATATCAGATCAAGGTGCTCGACTGGCAGATCCGGGATAATCAGCCCGTCCACTCCAGCTTCTTCACATCGAGTAAAAAAGCGGTCGATGCCATATTTAAAAACCGGATTGATGTACGTCATGAACACTAATGGTACACCGATTTCTTCTCTTCTCCGGACCAGCTCATCCAATACCTGCTGCAAATTGACTCCTTTTTCGAGAGCCCTTATTCCTGCTTTCTGGATTGTAGGGCCATCAGCGACAGGATCTGAGAAGGGGATGCCGACTTCGATGGCCGTCGCCCCGGCTTCCTCTAGTTGTTTCAATGTATCTATAAAACTCTCGATCCCTCCATCTCCTGCCATGATATAGGGGATGAACAATTTATTTCCTTTATCCAATTCATATTGAAATGCCTGTTCCATGAACACCTTACCCATTCTCATTACCTCCCAGCAATTCCTTCACTTGTTCCACGTCTTTATCTCCTCTTCCCGACAGACAAATGACGACCGATTCGTCAGCTTTCATTTCCTTTGCCAGTTTCAACGCATATGCAACAGCATGTGAGCTTTCCAATGCGGGAATGATCCCTTCCGTTTGTGACAACTTCTTGAACGCATCCAATGCTTCTTTGTCAGAGATTGAAGTATATTGGACTCTATTAATATCCTTCAAATAGCTGTGTTCAGGACCGACCCCGGGATAATCGAGGCCGGCAGAGACGGAATGGGCTTCCTGAATCTGGCCGTCGTCATCCTGGAGGAGATACATCAAGCTCCCGTGCAGGATCCCCGGAGTTCCTTTCGTGAGTGTTGCCGCATGTTTATCTGAATCGAGGCCGGAACCGGCTGCTTCTACCCCATACAATTCAACATCTTTATCTTCAATGAATGGGTGGAACATCCCGATTGCGTTACTTCCTCCCCCTACGCACGCCACAATCGCCTGAGGAAGGGATTTTTCTTTTTCAAAAAATTGTTTCTTTGTTTCATGTCCTATCACACTTTGAAAATCCCGAACCATTTTAGGGAACGGATGCGGACCAAGAACCGAGCCGATGATATAGTGAGTATCCTCCACATTTGCGACCCAGTATCGGAGGGCTTCGTTTACTGCATCTTTCAATGTGGCGCTTCCTGCCGTAACACTGACCACTTTGGCACCTAGCAGTTCCATTCGGAAAACATTCAATTTCTGCCTCCTGATATCTTCTTCGCCCATAAAGATGACACATTCAAGGTTCAAAAGCGCACAGACTGTAGCAGTGGCTACCCCATGTTGACCCGCCCCTGTTTCGGCTACTATCTTCCGCTTGCCCATCCGTTCGGCAAGTAATGCCTGGCCGATTGTATTATTGATCTTGTGGGCTCCGGTATGGTTTAGATCTTCCCTTTTCAGATACAATTTTGCCCCGCCGACTTTTTTCGTTAAGTTTTCTGCAAAGTAAAGAGGATTTTCCCTGCCTACATACTCCTTAAGATAGTACCTGAGTTTGTGCTGGAATTCGTCGTCTTTTGAAGCTTCATTATAAGCCGCTTCAAGTTCCTTCACTGCTTTCATTAATGTTTCCGGAACATATTTTCCACCAAACTGTCCAAATAACCCTTTTTGGTTCGGCTGTGCATAAATCATTGTAACTCCCCGCTTTCACTATCAGTTTTTATGGCTCTTACTTCATTAATGAAATCCAATATCTTTTCTTTATCTTTGATACCGCCGCTTTCCACTCCGCTTGAAACGTCGACCATATAAGGTTTTGCTATGCTGACTGCCATTCTTACGTTGTCCTTCTTCAAGCCACCTGCGAGTATCAATTTATGATTACTGGATTGATAGTCTTTAAGATATTCCCAGTCGAAAGAGGTCCCGTTGCCTCCCCTGTACGGTCCTTTTCCACTGTCGACAAGCACGAATTCACCACTATATTCCGGCAGGATATTTAAATCTCTCTCTTCCGTGACCGCGACTGCCTTGATATAAGGAACGTTTAGGCTATTGCAAAAAGCAGGACTTTCATCTCCATGCAGTTGAACATAGTCGAGTTTCACCTTTTCTACAATGTCTTCCAGTTCCTCCTTAGAGGCATTCACGAATACACCGATTTTAAGAATACCTTCGTGAATTGAATTAGAGATGGCAGCCGCCTTTTCCACTGAAATTCTTCGTCTGCTTTCGGCAAAGATGAATCCCACAGCGTCTGCTCCTGCATCCACCGCCCATTGAGCCGCTTTCAAATCTTGTATTCCACACACTTTTACTTTTGTCATAACACTCCGCTCCTTGACACTTGAAGGGAGGAGAGGGTCTTTCCACTGTCTTCACTTCTCATCAAGGTCTCTCCGACCAATACTCCGTGAGCACCGGCTTTTGCCGCTCTTTCACAATCAGATTTATTTTTAATCCCGCTTTCACTGATGAGGACGGTTTTTTTATTTTTAATCATGGCTGCCAGGTTCTCCGTTACATCCAAACTGACTTCAAACGTTTTTAAATTGCGATTATTGATTCCGATGATGCTCGCACCCATATCCAAAGCAATTCTCATTTCTTCTTCATTGTGGACTTCTACTAATACTTCAAGCCCCAGATTTCCTGCATAGTCGAACAAAGAGTGAAGAGTTGCTTTATCAAGGGCGGCCACGATCAGAAGGATGATGTTGGCACCAGCATCATGAGCCCTGTCGATTTGTATGGGATCTATGATGAAATCTTTGCACAGGATCGGGAGACTGACCTGCTTCCTGACCTCTGCCAGATCATCCATCGTTCCTTTGAAGAATGGGGTGTCCGTTAATACTGAAATGGCGGCTGCGCCTGCTTGTTCATAATCCTTCGCCTGAGCGACGGGTTCCACCTCCACTTTGATATCACCCTTTGATGGCGAAGCCCGTTTTATCTCTGCTATCACCTGTAGTCTGTCTGCTTTCATTAGAGAGTCATATAAACCGCGTGATTGCTTAAATGATTGATTATATGTTTTGAAACCCCGTTCTTTCAGTTCTTTCACTTCACTCATTTTCTTATCTATGATTTCTTGAAGAATGTCAGCCACTTAAATCACCTGCTTTCTCTTTTGCCCACTGAACGTGATCAGCGAGTGAAGAATTTCTTTCGCTTTACCTGAGGTTATGCTTTTCCGTGCTTCTTTGATTCCTTCTGCTATAGTGGATACACTTCCATGTGCGTATAAAGCGATTCCTGCATTGAATAAAACGGTGTCAAGGTAAGGCCCTTCTTTTCCTTCTAAGACCGCTTGAAGAATTAGCGCGTTATCAGCTGCTTCTCCCCCTTTAATCATTGAATTGGGATAATGGGGCAGACCGACATCTTCACCTTTGACCGTAATAGGAGTGATTCTGCCTTTATCGAGCAGCACCAGATGATTTTCTCCTGCAAGAGATGCCTCATCCATGTGATCCGCACCGTTTAAAACAATTGCCCTTTTTCTTCCTAGTTGATTCAATACCTCTGCCATCGTTTCAAGCTTATCTCTTCTGTACACCCCGATCAGCTGAGTTTCCAGCTCCACTGGATTTGTTAAAGGACCGATCAGATTAAAGATCGTAGGAATTTTTATCTCCTTTCTGACTTTCATGATCCTTTTGAGCCCGGCATGGATATGGGGGGCGTAAAGAAATGCGATATTACATTCTGCCAAAAGGGTGTTGATTTCATTTGCATTGAAATCCAGTGATACTCCCAGGTGCTCCAGAACATCGGCACTGCCCGTTCTACTTGAAATGCTCCTGTTTCCGTGCTTAGCAACTTTCACTCCCGCACCTGCCAGTACAAAGGCACTCGTTGTACTGATATTGAAACTGTTTGAACCGTCTCCACCGGTTCCGCAGTTATCCAATACTCCGCACATTTTGTTACTTACCGGCAAGGCCTTCTCTCTGAGCACCTGGACCAGGCCTGTAATTTCATCCACCGATTCACCTTTCATTTTCAACAGTGTCAAGAAACACGCGATTTGACTGTCAGTCGTTTCTTCACTGAATAATTCATGTGCAGCTCTTCTCATCTCATCTCGCTCTAATGAATGTCCGTTAGATAGCTTTTGCAGAAACTGTTTCACGGTTATTCCCCTTTCTCATCTCATCTATGAAATTTTTCAGCATTTTCCTGCCAGTCTCGGTCCCTATCGATTCCGGGTGAAATTGAACCCCGAAAACGGGGTAACGCATATGCTTAATGGCCATGATCTCTTTGTCATCCATCGACACAGCGGTTATTTCTAACTGAGGCGGAAGGGAACCTTTTTCAATGACCAGTGAATGATACCTCATCACGCCGAGTGGCTGACTTAAATATTGAAATAGTCCATGACCGTTATGGCTGATCAACGATGTTTTACCATGCATGATACGTTCTGCAATCACGATGTTTGCACCAAAGGCCGCTCCGACTGCCTGATGGCCCAGGCACACACCCAGAATCGGCACGCTAGTGTGAAGATTCTGTATAATATCGATGCAGATACCCGCATTCTCAGGTGTACCGGGTCCAGGAGACAGGATGATTCCGGATGGTTTTAGTTCCTGAATTTCTTCGATCGTGATTTGATCATTTCTTTTAATCTGGACTTCCTCACCAAGTTCCTTTACATACTGATACAGGTTATATGTGAAGGAATCATAATTGTCGATAAGCAGGATCATTCTCCCACCTCCAATAGGGATTTTGCTTTATTGAGTGTTTCTTCATATTCACTTTTAGGGTCAGAATCATAAACAATACCGGCACCAGCCTGAACATAAGCGGTATGATCCTTCAATATCAGTGTCCTGATGGCCAAAGCAAAATCCAGGTTGCCATTCACCCCTATATAACCGATGGCTCCGGAATAAACCCCTCTTTTCTTTACCTCAAGCTCATTGATGATCTGCATGGCCCGAATCTTGGGAGCACCGCTTACTGTTCCGGCCGGTAAGCAGCTTACCAGTGCTTCAAGCGGGGTCACTTCTTCTTTCAGGACCCCTTTCACTTCTGAAACCAAATGCATGACATACTTATACCGCTCTACCAGCATATATTTTGATAATTTGATCGAACCCGGTTCGCACACCTTTCCTAAATCGTTTCTTCCTAAATCGACCAGCATCCTGTGCTCAGCTACTTCCTTTTCATCAGAAGACAGTTCAATTTCTAAAAGATGGTCTTCCTCCTCATTCGTTCCTCTTTTTCTCGTACCGGCTATTGGATTGGTTGTAATCTTCCGGCCTTGAACTTTCACCAGACTTTCAGGAGAAGCCCCGAGCACCACATAATCCTCGAAATCTATGAAGAACATGTAAGGAGACGGGTTGGATTGACGCAGCCTTCTGTAAAAGCTGAACGAATCTTCAGTAAAATCTGCCTGCATTCTTTGAGAAAGTACGACCTGGAAAATATCCCCGTTCCTGATATATTCTTTGGCCGCTTTTACTTTTTCGATAAATTCCTGTTCAGATAGTTGAGATTGAAACTGCAAGCCTTTCAGCTGCACCTTTTTTACATCAAGGTAGACGTTTGTAATCTGATTCTCCACTTCCCTCAGCTTTTCTTCCAGCTTGCCTTTTTCAGAGCCGAGAACTACGAGATACATTTTCTGTTCAGCATGATCGAACACAATCACTTTTTCGTAAAACATTAAATGTATATCAGGCATATTCATTTCATCATGAGGTACAGATCCAATATCTTCATACTCGCGGATCGAATCATAACCGAGATACCCGATGCCTCCCCCTGCAAATGGCAAATCAAGTTCCTGTTGATCCACTCTGGGTATAAGTTGTTGGATAATCTCTATGGGACGCCCTTTGCGATTTTCTTTTTCACCTGTATGGTGATTAATGATTTGCACATCATCGCCGCGTGCTTTGCATTCTAAAAAAGGATCGCATCCAACGAATGAATATCTTCCTGACTGCTCATGCTTCAAAGAACTTTCGAGCAAAAACTTTTTCGACCCCTTCAAAGATTGAAAAAGCGAAATGGGTGTATATAAATCACCATTTAATTCTTTCACTGCATAATTGACTGCTTCCTGCTGTTTCACTTTCCATTCCTCCAATCAAATAAAAAAGTCCCCTATAAGCACAGATGTGATGTGCTCATAGAGGACGATGCTGACCGCGGTGCCACCTCAGATTGGAGTAATAAATATACTCCCTCTTCATTTCGAATACAGGGGTTAAAACCCGATATTCTATCCGTATAACGGCGGAAAACCGTATGACCCTACTTCATCATTCAAGTCATCTCTCATAAGTCCATTCGACTTAAGCTATCCTGTCAAGGTCTCACCGGTCCTTAACTCTCTGTAAAGCTTCACTTAAGCTTACTACTCTTATTCGACGATTTACTATATGGGTATTTTAGAAACAAATAAAAAAGGGCATCTCATTCCTTATAAAAAGGACGAGATACCCGTGGTGCCACCTTTGTTGACTGCCTGAACAGTCCACTCTTCCGCATCGAAGCCCATAGCTTGAATGCGTGTCTTTTATAACGATAAGACATTCGCCAAAGCCTACTCTCCAAAGGATTTCGGTTTGGAGGCTCGGAAGTCCATTCCCCAAAGCATTCACACTAGTTCTCACCAGCCACTAGCTCTCTTAAGTGTCTGCAAAGGGTACTCCTCTTCGTCAAAGCCGTTCGCTCATTTATTTATTGTTTAATATACTAATTCGTTTCATCAGAGATGTCAATAAAAAAGTTATAATCCATAAAAATTTCTAAGAATCAGTCAGGTTTATCATAAGGGAATCACATATAGGCTCATATCCAATCTCCATATAGATTTTGTTGGAGGTCGGATTCTCCAAGTCAGTATACAAGGTACAGAATTCAAACTCTTTCAGCAGTATCCTGCTCAACCCTGCGACAACCGCAGATGCATATCCGTTTTTTCTATATGGTTTAGGGGTGTAAACGAAATTCACGGTGATGCCGTTATCCGTCCATCGACCTCCCCTTGCCATCGATACAGGTTTCCCGTCAACTTCCCAAAAATATAGATATTTTTCATTCGAAATCATATCTTTGGCCCTTTCGAGAGCGTCATTTTCGGTTAACGTGTGTACCCCGGTTTCAATCGTAAAAGCTGCTATCCATTCTGTCAGCAGCTGGAGATTTTCCTCCTTGGGCGTCACCAATCTGCCTTCAGGGGATGCAATGTCATTTACATGATCCAATTTATATATTCGCTGATTCATCCCGATTTCGTAATGGCAGCCTTTAAGCCCGCACCAGACTTCGGTCAATTTTTGTGCGGCAGCCTTTTCGCAAACAAATCCCGGCACGGTAATTCCTTCCTCACTAAGAAGTTTATTCAATTCTTCTGCAACGGTGCGGTAATCTTTCTCATCCACTTCAAGAACTGTCACCAAATGATGCGGAGGTGTCATAATGAATACACCCTTCACCTGGGATCCCTCCCCCTCTATGCTTATAAGAAGAGGGTTTTTATATTTGTTACCCGTTTTGATACTATTCAACAGTCCAAGTGGCAGATTATTTTCTGCTTCCTTCTTTAAAAGAAACGGATATATACGGCTGTAAAAACCATTTATATCTTTATATTTTGTCAGCTTCCAACTCATTTTCCTCACCCCTTCTTTAGAATTCTATCTTCTTCTATCATTTTCCTTTAAATAAAAGAAGAGAGATTCCTCTAATGGACTTATGGAATCTCTCTTCAAACACTCTAATTTAATAATTTTTGTTTTGTCATCAACGAAACTGTTATATACATGAAAAAGGATATGAGTATCGGGAATACGACGGTGTGCATATCCAGGTAGTTTGGGAGGAAGCTGTGAAATAAGATATATGAAATCAATCCCGACAGCATGGAGGCCAGCGCTCCATAGGCATTTCCAGTCTTCCAGTATAGACCGAGCACAATCGGCCAGATAAACACCGCTTCCAAGCCTCCAAAGGAAAATAGATTCAGCCAGATGATTAACTCTGGTGGACTTAAAGCCATAAGGAATACAGCAATCCCGGTGATGGATGTCACAAGGAAGCTCATTTTTTTCACTTTTTTTTCCCCTGCATCTTTATTTATGAAATTCATATAAAGATCTTTGACGATGGCAGAAGAAACAATCAACAAAAGGGAATCGACTGTAGACATGATGGCAGCCATCGGGGCGGCAAGTACGATGCCTGCAAGCCACGGAGGGAGTACTTCCAAGGCAAGCAGCGGCATGACTTTATCGGCAACCTCCACTCCGGGCATCACCGCACGTGCAAGAACCCCGATTAAATGCATTCCGAGCATAATCGAACCGACTACAATCGTACCGATGATCAGGGCCCTGTGCATGGAGCGTGAATTTTTATAACTCATGGCCCTGACAGCAACTTGAGGAAGACCGATAACCCCAACCCCTACGAGGATCCAAAAGGATGAAATATACCTGGCACTCAACTCTCCATTTGCACCATTCGGGCTTAAGAGATTGGGATTTTCCGCTTTTAGATCCATCATGATATTTTCCATGCCGCCTCCTGCTATGATCGTTGCAATCAGTAAGATGATCGTACCTCCAAGCATTACGACCCCTTGTATCGCATCGGTGACGGCCACAGCCCTGAATCCTCCGATGATGACATAAACAAGCACTGAAACGGCAAATAGAAATAATGCGCTCTTATAGGACAGACCTGTTAGCGATTCTATTAATCTAGCTCCCCCGACCCACTGCGCAATCATCGCGGAAAAAAGGAAGATCATGATGCTTAGAGCGGAAAGAATCGTTATGTAATGATTTCGATATCGGCCCTGCAAGTAATCGACCAACGTCACAGCATTGTATTTACGTGACATGATCGCAAACTTTTTACCGAGTACAAGAAGGACGAAGTAGCCGGTTACGACTTGAGACATTGCAAGAAGCACCCATGATAAACCATATGAATACGCTGCACCGGGACCGCCGATGAAACTGCTTGCACTTCCATATGTAGCAATCATGGTCATAGCCAGAATGAAACCGCCAAGCTGCCTGCTGCCCAGGAAGTAATCCTGTACGAAAGAATCTGCTTTGCCGATCTTCCTTGAGGAATAGACCCCAACAATAAAAATGATGATCAAAAATACAATCATGGGAATCAATGCCATACTATTCATGATAATCCCCCTCATCTCCATCAAAAGGGATATCTGTAAGCATATATCTTACAACCAATACCACTAACATAACCATCAGCAGGAAACCTGCAATACAGCTATAAAAGAACCACGCTGGCATCCCCAGGATCCAGTCATATTCTGTAACAGGACCCCCGCCAAGTCCGAACGCAAAGCCGTACCACCATAAAAAATTTATCACAACAAGCCCAATTCCGATTAAAGCTTCGCGATGAGCGATATGAAACCGTTTATCTTCTTTTTCATTCACTCTCTTATCACTCCTTTATCATTCCGATGTGAACATTCTTTTACAATTTACGACAGGTGACAGTGAATTGCAATAACTTCCCTCTTTTCAGAAGAAAAAAAGAAAATCCCGGAGCTTTGCACTCCGGGATTGTCTTTACGATTTATTAAAGGGGGGTAATCATGAACCATTCTCGAATATAAAAAGAAAGAGGGGGAAACTCTTGTGTTTTCATTGAGAATGATTTTCAATATCATTGTAATTCCTCTCTCTGGTTTTGTCAACAATAAAAGATAACTTTTTACGTTTCATTCGTTTCATGGCTCCTAAGCCTTGACATTTTTTGATTCTTTCTTCTGCCGGCCAGCATTTTAAACATCAGGTAATTCAATGAAAAAACGAATAACGCAGCAATTTCCAAGTTGAAAATATAAACGATCCCATCACCGAACCATAATAAAGGAGTGTTTCCTTCAGGCGGCCCGGACAAAAAGAAATAGTTAGACCCGATTAATTTATTCAAGATGTAAATGGGCACCGCTAAACAATTCAACAGGCCAAAGCCATAAAGTATGGATCTCTTCCGAAGCGGATAATGGTCAAAATAAAATAAATACAGGACCATAAGTGGAATTGCCATGTGATGAATGAAATATTTTATATATCGAAAATGGGGAAAGGAATAAGGATTGTCAGGAGTGATCAGTGCCAAAATGGGAGGAATAAAACCTATATAGAGAAAAAGGTAAAACAACCTGCTGTTACGTTTGAAATACAAATATATGCCTATAAATGTACTGATGCTGCAAAGTTGCAGGGGCAGCGCTGTCTGGATCGCCCATAGCCCATGGTATGCCATCCAAATCTGATAGCTGGTTTCGGAAATACATAAAGTACCCGCAAGTATGGTCCCCAGCCATTTAAAGTCTGTATATCTCGAGAAGCACCATAAGATTCCTGAAGCAAACAGCACAAACAATAATAAGGTCAAAAGATGTTCGCCTGAAAACAATTGAAAGTACATCATCTTTTCGGGTGAGAACATAATGATCCACTCCCTTGTCTTTGCGAATTTTGACTGGATCCCAGCAAAAAAATAAAGTCTTCATCAAAGGAAATATTTGGTGCTAATATGATTGAATTGTGGTAAAATTCTAAATTGAAATCAAAATAGATAGAGAAAGATTGAGGGGGATTTTGGTGAAAGAAAAACTAAAGTCATTCGGTGTGCCTTTGATGATCATCTTACTGCTTTTGGGTGCACTGTTTATCCACCAATTATTGGAGGTCAAGAAACAGCCTCAACCGGAATGGAGCCGTTCGGTTCCGTTGGGATTCACATCTGAAGAACGTCCTCAGGCATTCTTCAACAACGGCAGCCTTTTCTTAACAGATGAAGGAAAAGTGCGGCAGCTTGCATTTGATGATCAGTTCAATATCACTCAGGATTCTGTCCAGAATACGAAAATAACGCGGGGCCACCCTTTCTGGACTGACGGTTCTGTCTTTATTCAAATGAAATCAGGACAATTGGTAGCAACTGAAGACAACAAGGATGTCGTCATTTCAGAGAATGCTGCCGGCTTGAGTACAGCGAGCAATAAAATCTATTACTGGGTGGACAATGAGCTGTTCACATTGAATCCAGCCGATTTATCCAGCAAGAGCCTCCAAGTGTTTTCTAAAAATATAATGGATGTTTATCAAGGAAATAACGGCAGTGCGATTGTTCAGGAACAACTTAATAATAATACAGCTGTTCTACATTATATGGATGAAAATGAGAAAATAGTAGGTGAACCTTTTGCAACGGTCAACATCTCAACGAATCAAC
Source organism: Bacillus sp. Marseille-Q1617 (assembly GCF_903645295.1). NCBI lineage: Bacteria > Bacillati > Bacillota > Bacilli > Caryophanales > Bacillaceae > Bacillus > Bacillus sp. Marseille-Q1617. Next base: position 629,991 of record NZ_CAHJXM010000003.1, on the reverse strand, counting down.
ATATTGACGGCCTTACCTATGGAGTAGAAAACAATACTCTGACAGTCCTTTATAATGAGGAAATGAGAGCTCAAGGTGTTTTAAGCTATAAAATCATGAAACTGGAATCCTCATTGGACGAAATCGGAAAAGGCGCACTCAAACCTGAAAGCCTTAAGTTTCTTAATACAGATTCAGGTGAGATGCTGCAGGGGCCGCGTTCTGCAAAATTAGTGATGATTGATGGAAAGAATTCCATCCTCTTCACGTCTGAAGGCCATAAAGTCAGTGACCATAACGCAGTGAGCGTATATTTGGCCCCTTTAGAAGATGCATCGAGGTTACAGGCTGAACCGCTGGGAACGACCAAACACTATTCCTATCTTCCGTTTCAGTTGACTCAAAAAAGTATCGCCTGGCTTGACTATGATGGAGATATGTATGAACTGTTTGGTGCGTCGCAGGACCGTGAAGTCATCTCAGCAAGTGTTGAACTCAACCAGCGAAACGTAAAAGAAGCTGTCAATAACAGTATAATGATGATATTCAGCAGTGTGATCACCATCCTGACATCCTTCTATTGGGTGCTCCCTTCATTATTCCTGCTGATCCTTCTTTATATGTTAAAACCGAACATCTTTGAAAAAGAAGGCATTAATTGGGTTGAATATGCTTCGATACTTATTTTCCTGGTCATGCCCCTTACTTTCATGAATAAAGCCTTGAATGGATACTTTTATTTTGCAGCTCCCGAATACCTTACATTTACAGGAAGCGGGTATGTAGGTATCATAGTCATCACCTTGCTGTCCGCTCTGATCTGGAAGATTGGCAGAAATCCGGATTGGGGTACATTTGGCGGAGTATTTTATTTTATGGGCGTATACATCCTTCTTTACGTCACTTCCTTCGGCCCATATATCTTTAACCTATTTTAAAAGGTAAGCATTCAGTATACCGATAAGAAACAAAGACCTGAAACGGGATTCCCCGTTTCAGGTCTTTTCATTCATCAACATATTTCCAATCACTTCGTTTGTAGAAATAGATATAAACGGCTATGCAGAGAGTCAGCCAGCCTCCTCCGGCTGAAAATCCCCCAACGATATCACTCGGATAATGAACCCCTAAATATACCCTGCTGATTCCGATAAAAAGAATCAGCACTGATAAGGCAAGTACGCTCAGCCACTTAAATACAGCCCTGTCCAGTGCACGATATAACATAAACGCCACAGCGCCGTAAAAAATGAAGGAACCCATCGAGTGACCGCTTGGAAAGCTGTACCCCCCCTGCTCGATGAGGGCTTCAATATCAGGCCTGTCCCGTTTGAATATCCATTTTAACAGCCAATTAAAACCCGCTCCCAGGCTGACTGTCAATGTCAAAAATAAAGCGAGAGGATACTTTTTCATGAATACCAATACAATGACGAGTCCAATTGTACTGATACTCAGCCACTTCACTCCACCCATAAACGTAATGGAAGTCATCAATGTAGTCAGTTTGGGAGAAATGAACCCGTGAACCACATTGAAAACTCCATTATCAAATCCCGCAATCTCATTCTCTTTCCACTCTTCCAGAATGGAAACAAAGCCCCATGTAAAGAACCCTAGACAGATTAAAGAAATAATGAAGAATACAGCCTTTTTTAAATGTCTTTCCTCCAATGTGGATCTCCTTCCCTTTCATTTGGATTATTGCGCTTTTTTCTTTGTTGTTGCCTTCTTTTTTGGCGCTTTCTTTTTTGTGGTTTTTTTCTTATCCGGCTTTTCTGCTTTTTCTGGCTTGGTCGAATCAATTGAAGCTTGAAGGGCTGCCATTAAGTCCGTTACATTTTCTTTCGGATCCTTTTCTTTTGCAGTAACGATCTTTTCACCTGTTTGCTTGGATTCAATCAACTGACTCAGCCGCTCACGGTATTCATCATGATAATTCTCCGGCTGAAATTCTGATGTCAGTTGTTCAATGAGCATTGTAGCCGTCTCCAGTTCTTTTTCTGAGATTTCATCGCTCTCAGGTACATTTGGTACATCTTTAGAAGTCCTTACTTCGTCAGGGTAATGAATCGTCTCCATCACTAACGTGTTCTCATAAACCCTTACGACTGATAATTGTTCTTTTGATCTCATCGTAATTTTTGCGATGCCTACTTTACCAGAAGACACTAAGGCTTTTCGCAGAAGTGAATAAGCTTTTTTCCCTCCGTCATTCGGTGAAACAAAGTAGCTTCTGTCATAGAAAATGGGATCGATTTCGTCGATTTTAATAAAATCTAAAATTTCGACCGTTTTTTCTGCATTTGCTTCTTTAATTTGAGCCAGCTCATCTTCTTCCAATACCACAAATTTCCCTTTCGTTACCTCATAACCCTTAACGATGTCATTGTGATCAATTTCTTTATCACAGACCGGGCAGACTTTTTCATATTTGATCGGCGTGTGACATTCCTTATGAAGAGATCGAAGCTTAATATCACGATCTTCGGTGGCTGAGTGCAGCTTGATTGGAATATTTACCAATCCGAAACTTATGGAACCTTTCCATATGGTATGCATTACAATACCCTCCTTTTTGTATACTAAATCCTGTTAACTTTATCTTTTAATTACTTATTAAGCTTCATTCACATAAACAATTGGAAATAATCGCAGGTGATCGAGGCTACACTATACAAAAATAGTCAAGGTGATGTATATGAAACCGATGCTGCCCACTCTTACAGAGGAAATCCCCAAACAAGGAAAATGGAATTATGAAGTTAAATATGATGGGTTCAGGGGAATTTTAAAGATTGATACCATTGAAGGAATATCATTGACCAGCAGGAACAACAAAGATCTCTTAACTCATTTCCCTGAGATTAAAGAATATGCAGCGGAATTATTGGAGGCCGCTTCTCCACCTTCCCTCCCACTTGTGCTGGATGGTGAAATTGTCCTTCTGCGTTCATCATACAGCAGTGAATTTTTCGAACTTCAAATCAGGGGAAGGATGAAGAACAAACAAAAAATCAAAGAAACATCATCTGCAAGACCTGTAAAGTTTTTGGCTTTCGACCTTATACAAAGCGGGAATGAGCTCTGGAGCAGCCAATCATATACTAAGCGCAAAAAGGAATTAGAGGATATATGCTCCACCCTTGATCTACCATTGAAACCTGACCCGGCCAACCCCGCCGTCATTCAAATGATTCCTTTCTTTACCGATTGGAATAAGGTATGGAGTGGTGTGACAAGTGAAGAAGGTGAGGGTGTAGTCGCCAAGCTTTCAGAAAGTAAGTGGGAAGAAGGTAAACGGAGTTCCTCGTGGCTTAAAATAAAGAATTGGAAAAAATGCCTGTGTTTTGTCACGTCAGTCGATGTAAATAACGATTATTTTCATATCGGCGTTTTTGATGAAGAAAAGATTAAAAAAATCGGTTTATTTCATTTTGGCATTTCTCCAAGTGAAAAAAGAACACTAAAAGAAATCATAAAAGAAAATCATTCCCGGAAAGAAGGCAGTCATTATTATATTGAACCGGCAATTTGTGTGGAGGTATTATACTTAAATTGGTATGAAGAGCAATTAAGGGAACCGCATTTTCATGAGTTCAAGTTCGCTTCCCGTCCTGAAGAATGTACGCTGGAACAATTCCTCCAAAATGAAGCCAGTATACCTCAAAGCGTGGAAATCACACATCCTGACAAACCTCTATGGGAAGAACCACGACTTACAAAGTTGGATTATATCAGGTACCTTCGCAGGATATCAGTTTCCATGCTGCCTTTTCTCCACAATCGTCCATTGACCTGTATTCGATATCCCCATGGGATGTTTGGAGAGTCCTTTTATCAGAAGAACGTTCCCGATTATGCGCCCGATTATATTGAAACACATGTACAAGACGGGATCGAATACATTGTTTGCAATGAACTGGAGAGTCTGATGTGGCTTGGAAATCAACTCGCATTGGAATTTCACATACCTTTTCAGAAAACGGAACAGCGTGACGTCAATGAAATCGTATTTGATTTGGATCCCCCAAGCCGGGAACAATTTCCTTTGGCGGTCAAGGCAGCCCTCATCATGAAGGAGTTGTTCGAAGGTTTGAAATTAAAGAGCTTCGTGAAAACATCAGGAAACAAAGGGCTCCAGATCTATATCCCTATTCCAGCCGGATACTCATGGAAGGACACAGGTATATTCACTGAATTCATCGCTCATTACCTTGTATCCAATTATCCCGATGATTTCACGATTGAACGGATGAAAAAAAATAGAAAGGGGCGTCTGTATGTAGATTACATCCAGCACGCTGAAGGGAAAACGATTATTGCACCCTATTCTTTAAGAGGGAACGACAAAGCTCTTGTTGCTGCCCCGCTGTGGTGGAATGAAGTAAACGAAGAATTAACCCCGGAGCAGTTTACGATGGAAGAAGTTTTGAGCCGTTTTTCAAAACTGGGATGTCCATTTAGTCAATTTGAACGGGTAAAGGAGAATCAGCCTTTTCATGAAGTAATCGAATTTCTCAAAGGAAACTCCAAAAAATGAGCCTGAACGATGTCGTCCAGGCTCGTTCCTTTATGCATTTGTAAATACCTGACTGTCCACAACCTTTTTGGCATGATTTTGAAGGAGACCATAGGCAGATTCTTCATTGAAGTCCGTATGGGATGTCACTTCGAATTCCTCAGGATTGGTCAAAGATAAATCCAATTCAGCCTCGAACATATAGGTGGCATTTCCGATTAATTCCATAAAGTACTCACCGTTTTCTTTACGGTTCACCACTACTCGAACCTTACCGCCATTATTATACACATCAATTTTATCACCAAATCCATTCTGGCCAAGCAGACATGTGACCAGACTTGATGCTGACATGGCAGTACCGCATGCATTAGTGAATCCGACCCCCCGTTCAAATGTACGGACATAGATGGAGCCTTTCTCCAAGGTGTGCACAAAACTTACATTCACCCCGTCCGGGAAGAGATTATTCGGTCCATTGACCGTTTCTGAAATCATTTTCTGTTCATTGGAAATGATTGTGTCTGCATCCACAATACTGATTAAATGCGGATTCGGAACAGCTAATACCGTAAAGTGTAAACGATCCGATATTTCAGGAATCTTTTGATCTATTACTTGGGAAAAATTCATATTCATCGGTACTTTATCAAGATCAAAATACACTGGAGAGATTTCCACGTTATAAGTCGGGATATCGTCATAGATAGCAGGTGCTGCAGCGACTCTTAAATCAGCTTTCATCGTTTCAATGACAATCTCTTCTTTATCCAATAATTCACAAACATACCGACCGACACATCTGAGACCATTTCCACACATGGAAGCTTCAGAACCATCTGCATTAAAAACCCTCATTACAGCATCACAGCGCATGCTATCCAGGACAAACAGTATACCATCCGCTCCTAAACCTTTTTGTCTGTCGCATAACGATATGGCAAGGTTTTGTCTTGCTTCTTCTGTAAAACTATAGCGATTTGAAATTTCATCGATCAGTAAAAAGTCATTTCCAGAACCGTGGCATTTAATAAGATTCAGTTTCATCATGAAGACCTCCGTAACTTACAATCTATCAGACTATTATTTATTTTTTGGGTATGATAAACACTGCTGGTGATTTCATCAGAATCTGTTTAGGAATCAATGAGTCACCTTCTAATAAAATCTAATTTTAACTTAAGCTTGCCATAAACCATTTCATTTGGCAATGTGCTATAACCACTCTTTATCAGTTTACTACATTGAATCCAAGATGTGTTCTATGACCCTGTTTTTTACTGAAAATAATTGCGAAAACAGTTACACTTTACTTGTACTGTTTTGGATTGGGAGAATGAGTGAGGTGGGGATACGATGGATGAATTACTATTTCGGTTTCAAGTGAAAGAAGTGAGCGATGCGGGGGATGAATACAACTCACGCGATGTACTTGTCTTTTGCAGGATAATGGACCAGAATAAAGACCTTCTGCAAGAAGGCCTGTTCAGAGTTCGATTTAATTCGGTTGGCATTTATCCTTACCCTGCAGATATTGCAAAACAAGTCACCTCAAGGAAAGTACAACGGCTTTTACTGATGGAATTGAAACGTTATATCAAACCGCAAAGGAAATTCTTAAAACCCGGTTCCTATAAACCGGTATGGTAACCAATCAATGGGTAAGTTCCTGTGTAAGCAGCTCTTCTGCCCATTGACAGGCTTGCTGGTAACTTTCGGATATATCCTGCTCAGTCAGATTTAATGAACTCATTTTCTTGTCGAGATCGACCCAATCAGCCTTTTCGATTGAAATGACCAATTCGAGCATATCCTTCAATTCATTTGATTTACCGATCAATGCATCACAAATTTCATCATTCAACGGTAAATCTTCGAGTATCTGCATCATCGGAACCGATAGGATGGTATCCATCAGGGAAAACATACCGGCCAGAAAATAACTGGATGTATTAACGGGGCCTTTTACTTTCTTCGCTGCAAGCTCACACATTTTGGCTCTCGTCAGACATAAAGTAATCACTTCATTTTCCAATTTTCTCCTGTGTGCTACCTGCTCCCTTACAGCCAGCACGTATATCCACCTTTTGATCTCCATTAATCCGAGTAACACGATTGCTTGCCGGATAGAATGAATTTTATGTTTAGGACGGTATGCCGGTGAATTAATGAGCTTTAAGAGTTTGTAAGAAAGAGATAGATCCTGCTCGATCAAACCACTGATCACATCAATGCTGGGCTCTGACATTTCGAGGCTTTGAATGATCGAATAGTAGGAATGAAAATAGACCGGTACATCGTGGGACGCGATAATCTTCGGCTTACTAAAGAAGTATCCTTGGAAATAATGGTACCCCTTCTGTCTTGCCTCCTTGTACTGCAGCTCGGTCTCGACCTTTTCAGCGATCATCTTATATCCCAATAGATTGGATAATACCTCTATATTTCTTCTCATTTCCTCAGTCGTGGCCTGGAAATCAACTTTAATAAAATCGGCTGTCCTCATAAGCTCTTTACTGAATGGATTCGATTCATTGAAGATAAAATCATCCAAAGCAATCTTATACCCGAGTTTCTTCAATTCAAGGCAGATTTCCACCACACCCCTGCTCGGCTCAACAGACTCAAGAATTTCCACCACGATTTCCCTTGGATTAAAATAAGTAGGGACCCGTAATTTCAGTAGATTTTCAGTGAAGTTTATGAAACAAGGTTTCCCCGAAGATAATGAATCGATTCCTATATTTAGAAAACTATTAATGATGACATCCGCTGTCGCTGTGTCTCCATCTATATCAGGAAACATATTCAGTTGACTTTGTCTGTAAAGAAGCTCGTAGGCTGCCTTTTCCTCATTCACATCAAAAATCGGCTGCCTCGCCACAAATACTTCCATGTTTTCCACCCCTGCCCTCGTCCTGCACGTAACCAATATATGTATTAAAAGTGGTTATTTCGATTTATTTTTCCTTAATATTATCAAGAAATATGTGGAAAGTCTACAAAATATGTATATTAATGGATGTTTTAACAGCATTTTGTCACACGTCAGAATATTCGTGGAACAGTTAGCAGATACTTGGCGATAAAATGCAAAAAAGAGACGACAGCCATGTCGCCTCCTTACTCAGTATTTACATCAATGTATTGAATGAACAAAGAAGTTCATTAAGAATAATCCGGCAATAATGTAAAGCGGTATGGATACTTCTCTTGCTTTACCTGTAGCCATTTTCAAGATCGGATACATGATGAACCCGATTGCTATACCATCTGCAATGCTATAGGTAAACGGAATCATCGCAATGATGAAGATGGCCGGAAATGCTTCCGTCAGATCTCTAAGATCCATATGACGGATATTTTGTATCATCAATCCTCCAATAATGATGAGGATCGGGGCGATCGCATGATCCGGAATCCATTTTAAATACGGAATGAATAAGACAGATCCAAGGAATAATACCCCGGTTGTAAGCGAGGTCAGGCCAGTTCTTCCCCCGGCTGTCATCGCTGCTGCACTTTCAACCGTCGATACAGTTGGACTCGTTCCAAAGAAACCCGAGGTAAATGCGGAAAAAGCATTTGCTTGAAAGGCTTTTGGATACTTTTGAGGCTGTCCGATCATGTCTACATGGCCGTGTATCAGTCCGATGTTCTCAAATACCAGTACCATCGTTACGGAAAACACAGCAATCCAAAAGGGTATTTCCAAAACGGCATCAAATGAAATCTGTCCAAATACCTGACCGTATTCACTCAAGTGAAACGTACTGCCGGAAATAGAAGGTTCAATGCCAAAGATAAACCCTAACATTGTTCCAAATGCGATACTCCATAAAAATTGACCTTTTACGTTGCGAATAAAAAGGAAAATCGTTACCAAAAAGGTGAGCACGGTAGCGAGCACCTTAAGTTCCCCAAAGTCTCCGATCGTAATGAGAGCTGAGTCCCCGCGTTGGATCAGACCGCCCTTTTCAAGACCGATGAACATTAAAAACATACCGAGGCCTACTGTAATCGCCTCTTTCAATGTCTTCGGGATGGCTTCCGATAATACTTTAGAAAGCTTAGTAAACGCAATGATCATGAAGAGTATCCCCGAAACAACTACGACAGCTAAAGCTTCCTGCCACGTCAAACCTGAAGATTTAACCAGAGTGAATGTAAACATCGCATTGATGCCCATCCCCGGAACCAGAAGAATTGGTGCATTCGCCCAAAAGGCCATCACCAAACATCCGACAAAGGAAGCCAGTATGGTTGCCATGACTGCCCCTTCGAATGGAATTCCAGCTTCAGAAAGAATGAGTGCATTTACTGCGATAATGTACACAATCGTAAAATAACCTATCGCTCCGGCCATTATCTCTTGCTTGAACGAGGTATCATGATCCTTTAACTGAAAAATACCTTTACGTTCCTTCATATAATCTTCCTATAAAACTGCCCTCTCCCTACCCGCTCAATCCCCAAAAAGGATGAGCCACAAAATATTATTTTAGCAAAAAGGTGAGGATTTGCCAATAAGAATTATAGAAAGTTTAGTTCGGTTGTTTTTCTCAGATATGAACAGAATGCGTCATACCTCTCAGATTATATTTTTCATCCAAGAATTGAGGGGGAGACGGGCTATGCAGTGTATGGGAAGAGCATTAAATAATATCAGGCTGGGGAGTATCTCCGTCGAGAATCGGCATTTATGAATAAAAGCGAGCTTCTTTTCTTTAAATATGTATATTGTAGAGCTGCTTTATGAAATAGTACCCGCCTGGTGGCAGGTAACAAGAGGGTTAAGCCGCGGTTTGACTGAGAGACAAACGATTTATGATCCTGTTTCAGTGTTTATGATCCTATTTAGAAATTTACGATCTTTTAAGAATGATTCTAATCAAGCACCTCTCCAACATGTAATTCGTTCTGAATTCACCTTGCTCATTTAGAGCGTATGTCACTCTTTTCAAGTCATGCAAAATCTCCGATCAGAATTGCCAGACCACATAGCCTGCTCCTAACTCCCTATTATTAAAAAGCCGGCCCCAATACGGAACCGGCTTTTGGTCACCATTGATTATTTTTCTATTTCCCGCACAAGATTAGCCATTTCAATAGCTGAGACGGCCGCTTCCCATCCTTTGTTTCCTGCTTTCGTGCCTGCACGCTCGATTGCCTGCTCAATCGTATCCGTTGTAAGGACACCGAAGATCACTGGAATGTCTTCCTGCAAAGCAAGACCGGCCACTCCTTTAGCTACCTCGCCACTTACATATTCAAAGTGTGCAGTGGCGCCGCGGATAACCGTTCCAAGAGTGATGACGGCATCATATTTTCCTGAACGAGCAAGCTTTTTAGCAATCATCGGGATTTCAAATGCTCCAGGTACCCAAGTAACCGAGATGTCACTTTCCTCGATTCCATGTCTCTTTAGTGCATCTTCAGCTCCACCAAGCAGCTTAGATGTGATGAATTCATTAAAACGCGATACGACGATCGCTACTTTCAACCCAGTTCCAACTAAATTACCTTCATAAATTGTTTTCATGATTCATTCCTCCATTTGATCGATTATTATAATGTGTGCATCCGGTACTAGAACTTCAATAAATGACCCAGTTTCGAATGCTTAGTCTTTAAATACTTTTCATTTTCAAGCTTTGACGGAACTTGAATGGCTACCCGGTCCACTATTTCCAACCCATACCCATTGATACCGGCAACTTTGCGGGGGTTATTGGTCAATAGCCTTATACGCTGGATGTTCAGATCCCTCAAAATTTGAGCGCCAATGCCATACTCACGCAGGTCTGCTCCGAACCCAAGTTTATGATTTGCTTCGACTGTATCAAGACCTTCTTCTTGAAGCTTGTAAGCCTTCAACTTATTGATCAAGCCTATTCCTCTTCCCTCTTGCCTCATATATAAGAGGACGCCTTGCCCCGCTTCTTCTATCTGTGTCAGTGCAGTGGCAAGCTGAGGACCGCAGTCACACCGGTTCGAACCGAAGACATCCCCGGTCAGGCATTCCGAATGGACCCTGACCAAGACTTCCTCATTTTCTTTCCATTCCCCTTTGACCAGGGCGATATGTTCTTTGCCGGTCAGGTTCTCCGTGTAGGCAACAGCTTTGAACTGGCCAAATTCAGTTGGTAATTCAATCTCAACTTCCCTGGTGACCAGTTTATCTTTTTTCCTGCGATAACGGATCAGATCTTCAATCGTGATGATTTTTAAATCCCACTTCTCAGCCATCTTCATTAACTCAGGACCCCTGGCCATCGTCCCGTCTTCATTCATGATTTCACAAATGACTCCGGCCTGCTCTCCACCTGCAAGGGCAGCGAGATCCACCGCCGCTTCTGTGTGACCTGCCCGTTTTAGTACACCGCCATTTTTAGCAACAAGCGGGAATACATGTCCAGGACGTTTGAAATCTTCCGGAAGGGACGAAGGATTCAGAAGCTCCCGGATGGTTGCCGACCTTTCGAATGCACTGATCCCTGTTGTGGATGAACGATGGTCGATACTGATTGTAAATGCCGTTCCATGTGGATCTGTATTTTCGTCAGTCATCGGTGATAGTTTTAATCGATTGGTTAACTCCTCAGTAATCGGGGCACAAATCAAACCTCTTCCTTCTTTTGCCATAAAATTTATGACTTCCGGCGTGGCATTTTCAGCAAGGGCTACAAAGTCACCTTCATTTTCACGATTTTCATCATCGACTACGATGACAACCTTGCCTTCTTTAAGATCCTCTATTGCTTCTTCGATTGTATGAAACACCTTCCATTCCTCCTCCATTAATCAGCGAAACCATGTTGATTCAAAAATTCATAGCTGATATTACTTGAACTGCTTTTCTTTCGCTGTGCCTGTTCGTAAAATCGATGGAAATACTTAGCCATGACATCACATTCCAGATTGACCATGTCTCCAGTCTTCTTATGGCCGAGAATCGTATCTCCCCTTGTTTGCGGAATGAGTGAAACGGTGATGGAGTCATCACTTAGTCCAAATACTGTCAACGAGGTGCCATCAATCGCTACTGAACCCTTCATAATAAAGAAAGGTGAAAGTTCTTTAGGAATTGAGATTTCAACATAAACAGCATTTTCGACTTGTTCGAGCCTCTTAATCGTCCCGATTCCATCTACATGACCGTTAACAAAGTGGCCACCAAAACGGCCGCCTGCAGCCATAGCCCTTTCCAGGTTTACATGGGAACCGGCCGATAAGGATCTAAGGGTTGTAGCTTCGAATGTTTCAGGCATGACATCCACTTGAAAACGGCTTTCTGTAAAGGAAGTAACCGTCAGGCATACACCGTTCACACTGATGCTGTCTCCGATATGGACATCTTTGAGAACCTTTTTAGCAGTAATGGTGAGGATCATCGATGATGCTGACTTTTTGATTTTGTTGATTTTTCCTATTTCCTCTATTATACCGGTAAACAAATCATCAACCTTCTTTCATCTCGGAGTAGTCTTTAGGGACTGCTGTAATTTTGATATCTTCCCCAACGGAATCGACGGAGATAATTTTCATTTCCAGACCTTCTGAAATGGCAGAAGCTCCGGTTTTGCCAAAGCTTGTAAAAGCACCACTGCCGCCTATGAGCTTTGGAGCCATATACATGATGAGTTCCTGGAAAGCTCTTTCTTTCAGAAAGGAACCGTGTACAGCTGATCCCCCCTCGACATACAGTGACTGAATGGATCTGCTTCCAAGCTCTCTTAATAAATGGTGAAGATCAATTCTGTCCAAGGGAATTGAAATAAGGTCACAGCCTGCTTCTAGATATGGAATTTTATCCTCTTCCTTAACGGACTCATTTGTGATAATGATGGTTTTACTTTCATGATCTTTTACAACATTGGATGTTAATGGTGTTCTTAAATGATTATCTAAAATAATTCGAATGGGGTTTTTTCCACCTTGGGGCAAACGGGTGGTAAGGTGCGGGTTGTCGCGGATAATGGTGTTGACTCCAACTAATATCGCGTCATGCCGGTGACGATCATAGTGGACATCGAGTCTTGATTTTTCAGAAGTGATCCATTTACTGTCTCCTGAAGGAGCTGCCGTTTTACCGTCTAAAGTAATGGCTGTTTTCAATGTTACATACGGTGTCTTATGCTTTATGAAATGAAAGAAATGTTTATTGAGTTCCAGCGCTTCAGATTGACACTCACCTACATGTACTTGTATTCCTGCGTCACGCAGTTGTTCTATCCCTTTACCGGATACCAGTGGATTGGGATCTGTACTTGCAATGAATACCCTCTTTATCCCACTTGAGATAATGAGTTGTGAACAGGGTGGTGTCTTTCCATAGTGTGAACAGGGTTCAAGAGTGACATAGATATCTGCACCCTCCGCTTTCTCGCCTGCTGCTCTGATTGCATGAACTTCTGCATGTCCTTCTCCAGCATTTAAATGAGCGCCCAGACCTACTACTGCTCCATCCCTTACAACCACAGCACCTACTGCCGGGTTTGGGGATGTTTGACCCTGTGTGGCCTTGGCCATATTCAGTGCCAGTTCCATATAATCTGAGTGTTTCAACGCTTCGCCCTCCTCTCTTTATCAAAAATAAAACCCCAAGTAAATTAACTTGGGGAGATTGGCATGACAAATAAACGTATCAAATGAACATTTTCAGAAAACTCATTATAATTAAGAGTCTTTTAGCCATTGATCATAAAATACTGCCGTTCCTTCTCCCATCCAGACTTTCACTGTCGGCTTTGGAGTTTCACCAAATCCACCGTCTGACCTTAATCAAACGGGTCACGGACTGAGAGCTTGCTGCTCATCACCGCCGGTAGGGAATTCCACCCTGCCCCGAAGGAAACCTTATTCGATTATTATTATTCTATCATAGTTTTAGTCAAGAGTTCACGCAAAATACTCTTTCATTTAAAATTCAAATCATTTGGACCAAACCACTCCACTAAAGGACGCTTTTAATCAAGAGATTCTTTGGTTCCGTATCTAAATTCAACAGCAAACTTTTCAAATAGAAAAGAGAATGCCTCCTTCCAGAAGCATTCCCCTCCTTCATATAACCTTTCTGCATTCATCCGCGCATCGAAAGCATGCCTCTGCACAATCCTTGCAATGCCTATGATCGTGTGAATTACACTCTTTTCCACATGCATCGCATATGTCAGCACACAGGGAAAGGATCCCGGGCACAAACTTGCTGCTTTTCTGAATGGCATTTATCGCATAGGAACAAATATCCGCACATTCCCGGTCAAGCTCGATGCACTGCATCATACGCTGCTCCTCTTTTAAGGAAGCATGGTAGCAGATATTGCATGCCTCCAAACATTTTTCTAAAGCATTCAAGCATTCCTTATACGTTGCGTTCATGTCCTCACCTCCAGTACCCTCTTAGGGTTCCCCATCCCTCAAAAAGGATGACTAGGTTGTAAGAAAATAATCAGAATCGACAAGCCATAAAAAAATGAGCAGCCAGTCATCACTCTCCGAATAGGCTTCAAAAAAAGTAATATGGCTGTGATGGCTATCGAACAGGTTTTGAAAGCTTTGTGGAAGGAAGCCTTTTTGTAACGAAATCCGATTTACTCCCTTATAATTCAACACCCAGCGTTTATTTCCCTTATAAAGAAGGACCGTTTCACCTTTTTCTTCATTTGTCCATTCTATGGCAGTCGTGCTCTGGTACTTCAATTTATATTCAGATTTTGTATCTTCATGTGCAATGATAACCCGGCTGCTCCACTTACATAGTGTGAGCGGCATTTTGTCCTTTCGATGAAAGACATAATGTTTAGGATTATTGATTAATGAAGTCCTTTGTATCGAATAGCCGGCCCAGCCATTCGTTTTCAAGTAAAAAAAGCCTTCTTTAGCCTTGACGCCTATCAATGAATGACTTGAAACTGGAATGTGTTCATAAAATAATCGAGTTGCTTTCCTGATTTCTTTTTTGATGCTATGGCTTAGATAGAGATTGGACACCGCAGGTATAAATAATAAAAGTGGGAAGTAATAGAGTGTTTTCACCACAAGCAGCATCCCGACCCCCATCAGGAGATACATGATACCGTGATAAAGCAAAGTATGTTGTTCGTTTCTATAGATCTGATATAGGTTCATGAAATGCTCGTCCTTTCCACGAATCATTATCATATCTATGTTTGGAAGCGAAAAAAAAGACCCTTTACGAAAGGATCTGTGGGAAAACTGAATAAAAAATCAATCAACATCCGAAACCAGTGGCAATTGGGTCTGCACCTGCCCATTCCATGATTTCATTATGCTTGCTCCTCGCATCTTCGTACCCCTGTTTATAAAGATCATCAAGCTTTTCAGGATTCTTTTCAATCCGGCCTACTTTTAAAGGCCGCTGAGGCTGGATGATGAGTACACTTCCTTCTTTCTCTCTTTCCTCGAGCTCTTTCACCGTTTGGTTATAAACAAGATATCGGCGCATCAGGGTTTTGTGCAATTCTGGGTAGTGAGGGTATTTTCTTTTGATAAAGTATGAAAAACGGGATGGCTTCTTGAAATAGCCCCTGTTTCTGGTCAGGACTACAACATTCTTCTTTAACCCGTCATCTTCCGCTTTTTCAATCGGTATCGGGTCGCTTATCCCTCCATCAAGGAGGTGCTTTGTCCCATATTCCACGACCGGTGCAAAGAATGGAAGGGAGCTCGACGCCCTAATAATCGTCAATATATCTTCTCCATAGTCTTTTCTTGAAAAGTAGCGGGGCTGCCCGCTGTGACAATCGGTTGTCCCTATGACAAATTCGGTTTCGCTTGATTGGAAAGCTTTATAATCATAGGGAACCAGCTTATTCGGGATTTCGTCAAAAACATAATCCATACCGAATAACTCCCCGGTCTTCCAATAATTTCTCCAACTCAAATATCTGGGATCCCGGATGAAATCGATATTCACTTTTTTATTTCTCCCGGCCTGCCTCGAAATATAAGATGCGGCATTACAGGCACCTGCCGAAACCCCAACTGCATAAGGGAAGTGTATATCGTTTTCAAGAAAATATTCAAGGACCCCGGCTGTATATATGCCTCTCATCCCTCCGCCTTCAAGGACAAGTCCCGTACGATCCATCTTCATGAGTACTGCCTCCTGACCACTGTTGTATCAACATTGATTTTACTTCTTTTGGATAGAGTTTTTTATCGTAAAGCGCGTTAAGATCAATCCAGCAAGGAAGGTAGACTCCTTCACCTGACCTATATTCTTCCCCTGTCCCCTTGCCCATTGTACCGCTATATTTTCCCGCAAAATAATATCTATGTGTACCATTTTGCTCAAATTGCATTCCCAATTTAAGCTTCTCTACCACGATGCCAATTTCCTCTTTTGCTTCACGTACAGCAGCCTCTTCAAAAGACTCACCTTTTTCCACTCCACCGCCGGGAATGACATAATACACATTCTCACCTTTTATCCTTTGGATGACTGCTACCATATTGTTTTCTATTATGAGAATCCCTGCTCGATTCCGCATCTGGCAATCTCCTTTTGCTCTTATTTTCGTTTCATAAATTAACGTGATTCCAATGCCCGACTTGAATTTCTTATATCTATTACAATTCGACATTTACCTCCCCGAACCCTGTCACCATTGTAGAAAACAAACGTTAAAATAATAAAAAGCTGATGATTTCCAATCAGCTTTTTTGGTTACTTACGTAAGTTCTTTTTTCTTGAATAGATAAGGTGTAATGATCAGTAGAATCAAACATGTCAGAGCAGTGAACAATATAGCGAAGATAAGGTCGCTGCTCCATCCCTCTCCTCTTAAAATTCCTGAAATATAAGAGGAAAGCTGTGAGGGAGCCCACTTCAACTTCTCTGGCAATGACCCGGATACAAAACTCAGGACAATCGAGAAAGCGATCGTAGAAAAAGCAGCCACTCCGGAAACTTTAACAAGCGAGCTAAAAAAAAGCAGCAGAGTCAATAGGAATGTTAGCCACATTCCATAGACGGCCAGTGACGAGAAGAAGACGGCAGCAGGTATATTTTCAAATAATAAATTTATATAATACCAGCTTGAAAGCATTCCCAGGATATATGAAGTCCATATTAGAAGGAGAGCCGCTCCCCATTTTGAGTAGATATAGGCGGTATATGATACCGGTTTGACAAGTACCATCGCTGCGGTCCCGCTTTTCCTCTCCCCTGAAATGATTCCCATGAAGCCAAGGACGATCACCAGGGCCCCTAACAAATTGAACTGGCTGATCGTGGACATAAGCACTCCTTCTGATGACGGAGTAGGGATATCTATGACCGCGCCTTCCGGTAAATCACCTACAGTATTCAAGATATCGGGTAAATAATAGGCTGTTAGAGGTTCCGTTAACCCAAATAATATAAAGACAACCGGCATCCAGAGCCACTTGTAATTACGTGCGGACTCCATCATCTCTTTCTTAAATAATACCCACGCTATTTTCATTTACCTCATCACCTTCATAAAAAGATCCTCTAAACTTTGTTCACTGCTTTCCATTTTCGTAACCGGCCAGTCTCCCTCTGATATAAGTTTGAACAACCGGCTTCGATCCCTTTTTAACTCTTCTACTTCAAAGATCAGTGACCCATTTTCCTCTTTCAACTGTTTTATCCATGTTTTTTCCTGGAGCACTTCTTTAATGCGTGCCGGAATCCCTTCGAAATAAAGTTTTAATGAGGAAGTGTGATGCCTCGCCTTGATCTCAATCAATGAACCTTGTTCGATGATTTCTCCATTATAGAGGAAAAGGACATCATCACAGACCTGTTCTGCATCATTCAAGATGTGTGTTGAAAAAAGAATCGTCGTTTTTTCCTTTAATGTGTCCAGAAGATTGAGCACCTCTCTGCGCCCGAATGGATCAAGTGCAGAAACAGGCTCATCCAAGATGACGAGCTTAGGCTTATGGATCAAAGCCTGGGCAATCCCAAGTCTCTGCTTCATCCCGCCCGAATATTGATGGATTCTCCTGTTTTTCCCTTCAGATAAGTTGACTAGCTCGATTAATTCTTCCGTGCGCTTTTTTGATTGATTTCTTGATAAACCGGTAATCTCACCCGAAAAAATTAAATATTCCATCCCCGTCATCCATTCAAAAAACGAAGGATATTGAGGGAGATATCCAATAATCGAACGAATGTCACCGGAATGTCCAGGTGTATTGATACTGCCGTTTGTCGGGGTAATCAAACCAGCGAGCATGTTCAATGTAGTCGTTTTACCAGCTCCGTTCGGTCCGATCAGAGCTGTACACTTTCCTTTTTTCAAATGAAAAGAAATCTCTTTGACCGCATGCTTTTCTTTATATCTCTTTTCAAGGGAAGTAACTTCCAAGACATTCATCCATTTTGTCTCCTTCCGAAAATAAAATAAATGATGGGACCAATTACATTGACCAATAATACAACCAATAACCAAACCCACTTAGGTCCATTTGTTTGTTTAATCCTAATCAGGTCGATGACAGCAGCCAGCATGAGAATCAATTGAATGAGGATCAGTGGAGCGATCAGCCCCCAGTTAATCGTTTGTAAAACTTCTTGTAATTCCTGCATGTTGTTTCCTCCTTTGAGATTCTATAAATAAGACGCAGGGGTTGAAAAATCGTTCAATATTTTTTATGTGAATTTATGTTTCAATACAAAAGCCTGCTGGTCATTAAAACAGCAGGCTTTCTTAAATTATTCATATAGTTTGTTCATATTGGCGACTTCTTCTTTGACTGTACTCAATAAGGAAGCGGGTGATATCACTTTTGCTTTAGATCCAAAATTCAGTATCCAGTTGACCAATCCACTGCTGATTCGTGCTTTGGTGGATAAGATGAAATAATCACCGTCATGTATTTTAATATCTACATTCTTACCAAATTTATCGATGATGACGTTGATCAATTGATTATGGAATTTGACTTTGATCCACTCTTCATCACCGGCAAACATGTGGAAAGTGGACTGGACGTATTTAGAGACATCAAATGATTCATATGGAAAGGATTCATTAAGAATGGTTACATTTCGAAGACGGTCCACCCGGTAATGACGGATCTCACCAGCCTCGTAATAGTAGGCAATTAGATAATAGAAATCATTCGCCCATGTCAGCGCGTAAGGTTTTACTTTGTACAGGCTGCCATCATGGCTGAGGTTGAAATTCTTATCGATGTCATATCGACCATATTGAAACGCTATGATCCTTCGTTCAGATATCGCCTGATGCAGGTCGTGAATCGCTAATCTGATAAAAGGGCTTTCGCTTTTTATTGATGAATCTACCTGAATTTCATTCTGAAGTTTTTTACCCTGATGGGTGCTGGTCAGCTTTCTGATTTTCCCGATCAGCTGCCTGGTTTCTTGTTTTGTAATGAATTTCGCTGAAACAACGGCGTCGACCAACATACGGAGTTCATACAATTCAAATAGGCGGTACTGATGGCTGTAAAACTTCGGAAGCCCATCCTTTTCCTGATTGATTGTGACGTCAAATGAATGATTGATCAAATGATTGATATCATCCTTTAAAGAATTTTTATTCAGTTTTACGTCGGGTCCGTAAATCTGTTTGAAACGAGTTATGATATCATCCAAACTCAGTTCATGATCTTCATCTGTTTCTTGAGTGAAGATGGTCATTAATCTAAGCAGCCGTTCTTTATTATCAATCCTCGTCATTTTTGTTTCTCCTCCATCATGGCATCTCTCAGTTTATGTATTTGAGAAGTTATTTTTATATAAACTATCAAGTTTACGAGACGATTGTCAATAGAATTCCAGATAAATGAGTAAGAGCTCATAGTTTTGATAAACCATGAGCTCCTCTTATTACAACGTTTTAGTAATGCACTTTTCATCTGGATTGTGGTTCCGTGTGAACGCAGACCGTTCCTTTGCGCTGCAGGCACTTGCTTTCCGCGGGGAGGAAGTCAAGCCTCCTCGACGTTCCGTCTGCGGGGTCTTGACTTTTCCTCTAATTCCCGTCGGAGTCAAGTGCCTTCCGCTCCAATCCACTCAGTGTGGTTAAAGAGTGTGATTGCAATATGATTGATTTGAAAAACTGCCTGTTGATTCATTTTAGACTTCTATATCTGAGTCTGAAGTTATGCCCCACTTTATTCATTATAGGTTAACTTTCTCAACTGCATTTACTGACTTACACACTATCAATTATAAACCCAGTTAACAATATAAATCACAACTTTACAAGCTTATTTGAAAAAGTGAATAACTGTCGGGATGCGATAATGTTCTCCCTCGTATGCTTTGACGGCAGCGATTATTGTAAAGATCAAAGCCAGGAGACCTACGATCGGAGCTATGATGAATCCGATTAGTACGATCATGAGGATGGAACTGACGATTCCATAAATGGTATATGAAATCAAAAAGTTAAGATATTCCTTACCGTGATAATCCACAAATTCCGATTCATCTTTTTTCAGAAGCCAGATGATGATTGGTCCGATAAAAGCGGTAAAAAAGCTTAATACATAAATAAGTGCAGCCATGAATTTTTCATCTTTCGTCGGCATATTTTTCCCCCTCTCACAACTTTAAATAAAACACCTCCCCTATTCATACGTTTTTCAGCCTTTAAAGTTTCATCTTCCCTAAAAATTTATTCCTACCGGTGAACTTTTTCATGAAATGCAGCGAGGATGAATATACGTTAAGTGAGGAGGTTTGTCCGCCGTAATCTATATGAAAGGTTCGATGCACAAAATGGATAAATTTGAAGCTTTTATTCTCGGAATCATTCAGGGGTTAACCGAGTTTCTTCCCATTTCAAGTACAGGTCACTTATTCCTTGGAAGGTTTGCCTTCGGGCTTCAAGAAGCGGGTTTATTTCTTGATACTATGCTTCATGTCGGTACACTCGTTGCCGTGCTTGTTTTTTACCAAAAAGAACTTCTCCACATGATTAAACATCCCTTCAGTAAACTTTCATGGATACTCGTAATCGGTACGATTCCTGCTGTTATCATTGGATTGCTATTTGAGGATTTTTTTGATTCGATTTCCAAAACAGGATCCACAATAGGCTGGGAGTTCCTGGCTACCGGATTGATTATGTTCATGGCGGATGGTGTGAAAAATGGACACAAGAAATTGGAAGATATCAATTATACAGATGCCCTTGTTATCGGAAGCTTTCAGGCTGCCGCTATTTTCCCGGCACTCTCGCGTTCAGGCCTGACCATCGCTGCAGGTCTTTTCAGAAAACTCGATAGAGAAACAGCGGCCTATTTCTCCTTTCTTCTCTCAACACCGGCCATTCTTGGAGGAATTGTCTTTCAAGGAAAAGAAATGATCAGCGGGCACGTAGAAGCGATTTCTTTTTCCAGTATGGCAGTCGGGACTGTTACCGCAGCTGTTTTTGGATACGTTGCGATTGTTTCGATGGTTAATTTCTTAAAAAAACACTCGTTGAAACTATTTTCTTATTATGTGTGGGCTCTGGGGATCTTGATCCTCATCCTTCAATATTCAGGCGCTATGTAGGAGGATACAAATGAATCACGAATGGTTAGTCACGATATTGACAGTATTAACGGATTGGGGTTATGTAGGAATTGCCCTCGCATTGATGATCGAGGTCATTCCAAGCGAACTTGTGTTAAGCTATGCAGGTTTCATGGTCAGTTCCGGGGAGCTTTCCTTTATCGGGGCTTTTCTCGGAGGAGTAATCGGGGGAACTGCCGCTCAGCTCTTTCTATATTGGCTTGGATATTATGGAGGAAGGCCGTTTTTCAAGAAATATGGTAAATATTTATTCATCTCGGAAAAGCATATCGAATCAGCGGAATCATGGTTTGAGAGGTATGGCACGATTGTTGTTTTCACAGCAAGATTCATACCGGTCGTACGCCATGCCATCAGTATTCCAGCCGGAATCAGCCGAATGTCTTTGACTGCCTTCACCCTCTATACGTTTGCCGCCATGCTCCCATGGACGCTTCTATTCATGGTCATCGGGATGGAGCTTGGAACCCATTGGGAACATATTGAGGTCATCGGGGTCAGGTACATAAAGCCATTAAGCATCATTGCAATCTCTGCCACTTGTTTGTTTCTGATGTTTTCTTATTTTCGAAATAAAAAGAAAGCTTGACTTCTTTTTTTCAAAAAAAATGATTAAAATAGGAGTAATAAACTTACGAGTAAAATGAGAGGTTTTACTATGAATTCGATACTTTTAACAAATGCAGCCATCTATCCTGTCACCTCGTCACCTATAGCAAATGGTTCCCTTTTCATTTCAGAAGGAAAAATCAAACAAATTTACAACCACAAGGTCGAGGCCCCGCCTAATATACAAGTGATTGATTGCCGTGGGAAGTATCTTTTTCCAGGGTTCATCGATTCCCACACCCACTTGGGATTATACGATGAGGGTACGGGCTGGGCCGGGAATGATGCGAATGAAACGATTGAGCCGATGACTCCTCATATCCGTGCGTTCGACGGTGTTTATCCACTGGATCCCGGTTTTACTGATGCACTTAAATATGGGGTGACTGCAGTGAATGTGATGCCGGGCAGTGCCAATGTGATCGGCGGGACCACATCTGTCATCAAGACCCACGGCTCCTCCATACGCTCCATGCTGATCAAGGAAACGTCAGGATTGAAACTGGCATTAGGGGAAAACCCCAAGCGCATTCACAGCAATGGCAATAATGACTCGATTACAAGGATGGGAATCATGGGTATGCTGCGCGAAGCATTTTTCTCAGCCAAGTATTGTGATCAGCCTGAAGAATTGAGGGTAGCCCCTCTGGTTTCCGCTTTAAAAAGGGAGATTCCGGTAAGGATACATGCTCATCGTGCAGATGATATCCTTTCAGCCATACGCTTTGCAGAAGAGTTCAACCTGGATCTGCGGATAGAGCACTGTACAGAAGGTCATCTTATTGCCAATGAACTTAAAGGCAAGAAATTAAAGGTCTCCGTCGGTCCGACATTTACGCGCCGCTCAAAAGTAGAGTTGAAAAACAAAAGCTGGATCACCTATCAAAGATTGACCGAAGCCGGCGTGGAAGTTTCGATCACGACCGATCATCCATACACTCCGATCCAGTATCTGAACATGTGTGCAGCGATTGCCGTCCGTGAAGGTCTTGATGAACAGAAAGCATTGGAAGGAATTACGATTCTGCCTGCTAGAAATCTTGGAGTGGAGGCTCGGATCGGTTCTCTCGAAGCAGGGAAAGATGCGGACTTGGTCGTTTGGAGCCACCATCCTTTCCATTTTATGGCCAAGCCTGTTTTAACGTTTGTAAATGGGGAAATCGCCTATCAAAATTTGTAGATATTTGCTAAAAAATTTTAGCGAAATTAATCTTTTTTCCTATTCCCTTTTTTAAAAATTTCATATATGATACAGAAGGATATATATTTCCGATTACATTGTTCTTAAGCGCGATCTATTTATAAATAGAGCGATTGTAATGGAGGGAAGGCAAAAGGTGCGCCACCAGTTTCTTGACTGGTCTTAGTGGGTTCGATTCCCACCCCGAAATTTTTTAGTTAACTTTTAAAAATTTCGAGGGTGGATTCGTACGCATGAAGACTGCCCTCAAGGAGGGTCTACTATGATCAAGAAACGTGATTTACATGAGTGTCATACTCTTTATGACCTGATGGTGCACCCGGATGTCTTCCCTTTTGTGCGTCAAAAAGCAAACTCGTACGAGGAGTTTCTTTTCCTAACAAAGCAAACGATCGAAGCAGAAGAAAGAGGAGAGCTGATCTCCCGTACCATCATTGATGAATGGGGTAACGCCATAGGTACCATCAATTTATTCGATATCCAGGAAAATGCAGGCTTTCTCGGTACCTGGATCGGTAAACCTTTTCATGGCAAAGGGTATAATAAGCCGGCTAAAGACGCATTTTTTCATGAACTTTTTTATGAACTGGGCATGGAAACCATTTTCATGCGGATACGTAAAATCAATACCCGCTCCCTGAAGGCAGCACAAAAATTACCATACGTCGTATGTGCTAATGAAACACGAAAAGCGCTTTATGAACAATTAAATGCTATAGAAGAAGTATATGACCTTTATGAGATACCCAAAGATTTATATACACTTTATTTGTATCAGACTGCAGAGGAACAGGAAGAGCAGGCTATGGAAGCTTAAAACGGTTCAAAATAAGATAAGCCTATCAATCGATTGTCATTTTCGGCAGTCGATTTTTTTATTCATGAATATTGATAATGGTAATGGGTTCAGAGAACCTGAATAATAAAAAATACCGGTTTCTATGAGCTCACTTCACATAGAAACCGGGTTTTTCATTATTTCTTCTTATTCAATTTTTCAAAGTAAAGATTTCTTACCACAAAGGTTTTGTAGTTTTCAAGCTTGCGCTTTTCTACAGGATGATAATTGAATCCCATTTTTTTCAGTTCTTGAATATACCATCCTTTTGAATATTGATAAGCCATCCGATCCTCTCCCCTTCACCGGTTTCTACACTATATGCGGCGAAGGGGATATTCAGTTATTATTTTGACATGGCTGCAAGCTCTTGATACATATCCTGTATCGTATACGCCTTTTGACCATTTCTCATGTTTGAAAGAATCGTCTCCCCGCTTCCTTTCAGCTCATTCACCTTATTCATGAAGCTTTCCTTCGTTAGTTCTTCTTCTTCCAGTTTTATTGCGTACCCATGCTTTACAAAAGAGTCGGCATTCAATATTTGATCCCCCCTGCTTGCTTCTCTTGATAGCGGGATGAGAAGCATAGGCTTCTTCAATGCCAGAAATTCAAAAATGGAGTTTGACCCTGCACGTGAAATGACATAATTGGTCATGGCCAGAAAATGCGGGAGATCCGCTTTGATAAATTCATATTGCCTGTATCCTTTTTGCGTAAATTGATCCTCTATATTTCCTTTACCACAAATATGGATGATTTGAAATTGTGCTAGTAGATCATCAAGGTTCTCTCTTACAGCTTCATTGATCT
Organism: Bacillus sp. Marseille-Q1617; assembly: GCF_903645295.1. Lineage (NCBI taxonomy): Bacteria > Bacillati > Bacillota > Bacilli > Caryophanales > Bacillaceae > Bacillus > Bacillus sp. Marseille-Q1617. Next base: position 605,480 of record NZ_CAHJXM010000003.1, on the reverse strand, counting down.
TTCTTGCCCCGAGACTGCCTCCCATGATCATAAGGACAGGCTTCTCTTCATAAAAACCTGACAGTCTCTTTCCTTCTGAAGCATCACCTTTGAATAATTCCTCACGAATAATCGCCCCGGCACATAGTGATTTCTCCTTGGGAAGCGCCTTTACGGTTTCAGGAAAAGTAGTGAATATTTTGGTAGCGAACGGAACTGCCAATTTGTTGGCTAATCCGGGTGTGACATCCGATTCATGGATCGCAACAGGTACTTTCGCCATTTTCGCCGCCATCACGACAGGGACGGAAACAAATCCGCCTTTGGAAAATATGATATCCGGTTTTGTCTTCCGGATAACGGATAAAGCGTCGAACACACCTTTCATCACCCTGAAAGGATCGGTGAAATTCTTCCAGGAGAAATAACGTCTTAACTTACCGCTGGATATGCTTTCGTAAGGGATGTGAGGGAATTGATCTGTGATGATTTCTTTTTCAATTCCATTTTCAGAGCCTATGTAGGTCACTCTCCAGCCTTCTTTTTCAAAATGAGGAATCAATGCTGTGTTCACTGTAACGTGACCGGCTGATCCGCCGCCCGTAAACAATATATTATGTTTGTTCATGTATATGTACTCCTATCTCGTCTTTTGTCGGTTTCATTTTTAACTATCAATATACACTTTATCAAAAATGCTCCCATGTTAGAACAATGAATTGTTCTTTCCTTTAATTCCCCAATATAAAGTCATTACACTTGGAAATTTCACGTTACTACCTCTCTGCTATTTGTGGTACAGTATGGTAGTGTATTGAATGATACTTCGGTCATTCATTTTATTTTAATCTGAAACAAACGTAAATAAGGAGTCCGACCTATGAAACAGACATATAACATGAAAGGAAAGCTGGGACAGCTTTCCTATATATTAATCCCTATTCTGGTTACTCAGCTTGGGATGTTTGCCATGAATTTCTTCGATACGATCATGTCAGGCCAATTTTCTCCGACTGACTTAGCCGGCGTCGCCATTGGATCTTCACTTTGGGTACCAGTCTTTACTGGACTGAGTGGTATTCTGCTTGCCGTAACCCCGATTGTCGCTCAATTAATCGGCGGGGGAAAAAAGAAGGAAGTGCCCCATACTGTTTTTCAAGGTGTGTATGCGGCCATCTTTTTATCCATCATCGTCATCTTTATTGGAGTGATCGTACTCGATCCCATTCTTAACGGCATGAACCTTGAAGAAAACGTGCACCGGGTGGCGAAAGAATATTTGATTGCATTGTCTATAGGGATGATCCCCTTATTTATCTATAATGTTTTAAGATCATTCATCGATGCTTTGGGTTTAACGAGAGTAACCATGTTCATCACCTTATTATCCCTCCCTATAAACGTGATATTAAATTATGTTTTTATTTTTGGGAAACTGGGTGTTCCTGCATTCGGCGGTGTCGGGGCGGGCTACGCTTCAGCCATTACTTATTGGGTCATCACGATCATTGCATTCTGGGTAATCCACACAAAAAGTCCTTTTCAGGAATTCTTTATCTTTAAGACACTGCAGAAGCCCCATTTCAGTAAATGGAAAGAAATCTTTAAAATCGGTGTACCCATCGGTTTATCGATATTTTTTGAAGTGAGTATCTTTTCTGCTGTTACGCTCTTGATGAGTGAATACAAAACTGCGGTCATTGCCGCCCATCAGGCAGCGCTCAATTTCGCATCATTTTTATATATGATCCCTCTGAGCATCTCAATGGCACTTACGATTGTCGTTGGGTTTGAAGTAGGTGCCAAAAGACTTAAAGATGCCAAAATTTACAGTTGGATGGGTGTTGTCATCGCTCTTATACTGGCTGTATTATACGGTGTGGTTTTATACGTTTTCCGCACTGAAATTTCCTATTTATATACGGATGATCCTTACGTTCTTGAACTGATTGGACATTTCCTGTTATACGCTGTATTCTTCCAGCTTTCTGATGCCATTCAGGCACCTGTGCAGGGAGCTCTCCGCGGATATAAAGATGTGAATATCACCTTTATCATGGCGCTGATTTCTTATTGGATAATCGGACTTCCGCTGGGTTATCTATTAGCCAATTTTACAGATTTCGGTCCCTATGGCTACTGGCTCGGGCTAACTTCTGGTTTGACGGCTGGTGCTCTGACCCTTTCAGGAAGATTGCTTCTTATTCAAAAGAGATTCAGAAAAGACTATTTGAAAGAAATGAACACATAATAAAAGAGATTCGCTCTTACCTGAGCGAATCTCTTTTGTCATTTGTGAAATATTTTCCCCAGGACATCTTTTCCTCCTGTCACCGGGATGACCGTTCCTGTAATAAAATCAGATTCGTCCCTGCAGAGAAACTCTATCACCCTTGCCAAATCTTCTCCTGTCCCTGGGCGGCCGACAGGAGTAGAAGGATCCCTTTTGGTTTTTGCATGTTTAATATCATCTTCTTTCCATTGACCCACTATATCACCGGGACAAACCATGTTGGCCGTGATTCCATTCATGGCTTCTTCGATTGAAATAGTTTTTGTGAATGAGGCAAGCCCGGCCTTTGCAGCGGCAAAAGCCGAACGGTATATCCAGCCCGGGGAGGTTTCCACACGGTCATAACCAAACGTGATGATTCGGCCCCAATTCCTTTCCCTCATTTTAGGAATCATTAATCGGGTTAAATAAAAAACACTGTTTAGATTCCCATTTACTATGTAATTCCATTCTTCAGGCGAATATTCATCAAATGTTTTTCTTTCTTTGACATAAGGTCCGGCATTATGGATCAAAATATCAATTCCGTCACATTTTTCATTTATTTCTCCCGCGACCCTTTCACAATCAGCAGGAATCGACACATCGCCCTTGATTGCAAATACTTCATTCCGGTATGTATCACGCAACTGCTGAACGAAGTCACTTGCATGGGCTTCATCATTTCTATAGTTAATGAATACTTTATATCCGTTCTTTGAAAATTGAATCGCTGTGCGACTGCCAATTCCTTTAGCGCCGCCAGTGATCAGAACTGACTTTTCTTTGTTCACCAAAATCCACTCCACAAAATCTTTATAATACCATACTAAGAATCATTTCAATGAAATGCAAATATAAGCTGCCTGTATATTTAAGCTCATTAAAAACGGTTAATACCCCGCTATTGATTTCCGTGCAATACTTTGCTTTCCGCGGGTAGCCCCTGAGCCTCCCCGTCGCGTCCGCTCCTGCGGGGTCTCCCATTAGCTACTCTTCCCGCAGGAGTCTTCGTCTTGCACTCCAAACAATAGCTAGAACAAGTAAAAAGGAAACACGCTTTACAAGATCATCTTAAAATCCAGACATATTTGTATTCTAATTAAGGTATATTGAGATATTTTTCATTTTTTCTTAGACAGAACACTTCTGCCTAAGCCTCTTATTCTGTGGCTGATTCTAAATGTTTTCCTCTTCATAAGAAAAAACAGCCCCGGATATGGGGCTGCTCAGATCAATCATATCTTATTTTGAAATGAATTGCTGTGTCCAATAGTGGCCATTTTCAACATATCCCACACCGATGTGAGTGTAGTTTGAACTTAAGATGTTTTTACGGTGACCGTCACTGTTCATCCAAGCTTGTACAACTTCTTCCGGAGTAGGCTGACCCATTGCAATGTTTTCACCTGCTGAAGAATATTCTACGCCGAATTGCTTCATCATATCAAATGGAGAGCCGTATGTCGGGCTGTCGTGAGAAAAGTAATTATTTTGTTGCATGTCTTGTGATTTTGCTTTTGCAACTTTACTTAACTCAGCATCTACTTTAAGAGCCGGCAATCCTTGTTTAGCACGCTCTTGGTTTGTAAGTTCAACAACTTTTTGCTCATATTGGCTTAGTTCACCAGTTTCAGCTGCAGGCTCTGCTTGCTGCTTTTGTTCTTGTGCTTGCGGCTGTGCCTGTTGTTCTTGAGGCTGTGCTGGAGCAGGCGCTTCTGCTTCAGGAGCCTTTTGTTCAGGTGCAGGTGCCTCCGCTTTTGGTGCTTGTTGTTCAGGTGCTGGAGCTGGAGCCTCGGCTTTTGGTGCTTCCTGTGGTTGAGGTGCTTGGCCTTTCAAGCAATCTTGAATATTGAAATTCTGACCATTCGCGCCATATTTTGATAGAATATCTTGGATATATTTATTTAAATCTTCTTGATTACCATTTAATTGAAGAGTTTGAACCTTTGTTTTTACTTGCTCTGGACTTGCAGCGTCAGCACTACCTGCTGCTAGTGGAGATGCTAATAATGTTAATGCTGTTGCTGCTGATAACATTTTCTTCTTATTCATAGAGATGAATTCCTCCTTAGTGAATGTGTTGTTTTCTTGCTGCACATTCATCATAACACCCTTTTTTTGTTACATTTACGGGAGGAAATGGTAACCGGCTTGAAATTGTTCATTTTTGAAAATCAATTTATCCAGCAAGCTTGTAATCTATGAAAAATAAAGGGTTTGCTTAATTTACTTACATTTCCGTCAAAAGAATATTTTGACTCATGGAACTAAAATTTACCGCAAATAGAATATTGACACCCTTATAAAACAGGTCTTTTTGTAACGGATATTACAAATCGATGTCATAAATGAGGGTATTTTATCCCATGGAATAGCTTTCTTTGCAAGGTTCGTCTCTTATCACACTTATATAACCCACAACGTCGAACCCTAAACCTTTTAATTGTCTGACTCCCACATTGCACTCGATAGAAGAACTGCCAATCACGACAATCGGTCCTTTGGGGATTTCATGGGAATAACGTTTTAAGTATCCACATGGGATCGCTATTGCTTGATCGCAGTTTGATTTAAATGAATCCTGATAATCCCGAACATCTACGATAATGTGAGAGCGATCCACTTCCTTTTCGCTCAATCTTTTCACACGAACCGGTGCATAGCGATAGTACATCATATATATAAGTACACTAATAGTTATTAACGTAATAAACAGCATACCGTATCATTCCTTTTCAATAATCTATGTTGAATTATATACCTTTATGGGTATAAAGAAAAGGAAAACGTTTTGAAACAAAATAATCTGAATTTAGTGTATTAGATGAACATTCCCTACTTCTTTTCCTTTAGATATTCAAGCAGCTCTACATGTAATTGAAGCAATTCAATCTTTGTATCAGAAGATAAACCGGACTCAATAATTCGCTTGGAGGCAAGTATATACTTGTCGTGGATAGGCTTCCTTGCACGCGGATGGCTGTTTTCGTCTAGCAGCTCCCGCTTAATGGTTTCCTTTAGGATCTCTTCTGCAGACTTATTTTCTGAAAACAACATCCGATTTTTCCATATTGTTTGATATTCTTCGAGCAAAGATTGATATGTATTTGTACACATCATGATCCTCCTTTACATATTTATTATTCAGCTGAGCATACTAGTAAAAAACAAAGAAAGGTGATGGTTATGACTACACCCTATCGTTGTCCAAATTGCCGAACGAATC